>CAZZHF010000006.1:6318-24657 GCA_964653545.1 uncultured Gammaproteobacteria bacterium
TGACCGGTGCACTGCAAAGCGCATTGCTGGCGGAGAACCAGCAGCGGGTGACTCACCTGGAGGCGGCGGTACGACGCCTGGACGAGCGCTGCGCACTGCTGCAACAGCGGATGCGCGGCGCCCGGCAGGAGCAGATTATCGAGGAAGTGGAGGTGGCCATAAGTATCAGCGAGATGGCATCAGGGGCAGTGTCACCTTAGGGAAGCGCTGAATAAATCAGCCGTTCCTTAGGAATGAGCGCGCGGACGATGGGCGCGCATGGCGTTTGGGCCACTTGCCAAAACATCGTGCGGTGCGCACTATCGCACTGACTGTGAGCGGCGTCTTTATCGGCGTATCGGATGATTGTTTCAACCCAGGAGAACTGGCATGGGTGCTCAGGAACCGGTATTCAAGATGAAAGAGGGCACGGACATTCCCGATATGGGAAATGCGCCGCTGCCCGTGGAGCCCTATATCTCGGCCGAATTCTTCGAGCGCGAGCGGGAGAAGATATTCAAGCGTGCTTGGCTGGAGGTCGCCCGCGAGGAAGACATTCCCAACCCCGGCGATTACCTGGTGCAGGACATCGAGGTATTGAAGGCGTCGGTGATCATTGTGCGGGGGCAGGACAACCGGATCCGCGCCTTCCACAACATCTGTACCCACCGTGGTAACAAGATCGCGCTCAAGGAATGTGGCAACGCCAAGCATTTCACCTGCGGTTTCCACGGCTGGGTGTTCGGCAACGACGGTGAACTGAAGATGATCACCGGCAAGGAGTACTTCCCGGACTACGTGGACGAGAACAAGCTCGGTTTGCGGTCGCTGGCCTGCGATACCTGGAAGGGCTTCATATTTGTGCATCACAACCCCAATCCGCCGCAGGGTCTGCGCGAGTTTTTGGGCGCCATGGCGGACCAGCTCGATGCTTTCCCGCACGATCAATGCCAGCGCATCGCGCGTTATACCGCCACGCCGCGGGTGAACTGGAAAGTGGTTCTGGATGCCTTCCAGGAGGCGTACCACGCCATCATGGTGCATCGCATCTCGCTGCCCAATTCGGCCAGCGGCGCGAGTAACCCGGCTGCCATGCCGACCTCGGTGCGCCTGCATGGGGCACACCGTTCGATTTCCGCCTGGGCCAACCCGGGCTATTTGCCGCCCGAGACCGGCATGATCGTCGGCAAGTACGGCCCCAGCTTTGCCACTCAGAAAGGCCAGTTCCCCGGTACCAACCCCAGTGACGATGACAATTGGTGGTTCGACATCAACGTGTTCTTTCCGAACTTCTTTTGCGACGTTGGTCCGGGCTGGTATTTCACTTACAACTTCTGGCCGGTGGACGTGAACCACACTCGCTGGACCATGGATATTTATCAGCTAAAGGCCGAGCACGCGGGCGCGTTGCTGGCGCAGGAGCACACCAAGGTGCTGCTGCGTGACGCGGTGCTGGAAGACTTTGGCACGCTGGAGGACACGCAGGCGATGATGGAGTCCGGTGCGCTGGACGTGCTGACCATCAGTGACGGCGAGATTGCTCTACGCCACCAGATGAATGTGGTTCACGAGTGGCTGGCGCGGCCCTGAGGATGCGACAAATGACCAAGGCGCTGCCAAAAGGGTATGAAGAGTTCCAGGTGTTGGCCGACGTGTGGGCCCTGCCGACCGAGCAGGAGCGTCGGGTGCGGCGCATGACCAGCACTCAGGCCGACCTGGAGCTGTTCTTTCAGGCCACAAAGCCGCAACTCGACGGCTGGATCCAGTACCTGAATGGCTTTGACTTGGCCGCCATGGCGGAGCCGGAAAAAAACCTCTTGAACCTGGCGCTGGCGGTGGTGGAGGTTTCCCCGGCGATTGAGTTGTTTGACAATCCCTGGCCGAAGGACGTCTACCCGTGGCAGAAGTTCACGGTCGCTTACTGAGCCGGCGACGCCCAAGGGGCAGTCGGCACCCAGTGTGTGCATATCAGCCCCGGCTGCGCGGTCGTGAAACTCCCAGGCCGGCAAACGTCGAGCGTTGATTGTCGATAATCCAGGCTTCGATGCTGTCGGGCGTGGTGGGTACGTGTAGCAGGTAGCCCTGGATAACGTCGCAGCCGTGTTCGCGCAAATAGCGCATCTGCGCGGCGGTTTCCACGCCTTCTCCGACGATCTCCAGACCCAGGTTGTGGCCCATGCTGATAATGCCGTTGGTGATGGCGGCGTCGTGGGTGTTTTCCGGCAGTTCGGCCACGAAGGAGCGGTCGATCTTGACCGTCTGTACCGGAAGGTGTTTCAGGTAACCCAGGGACGAGTACCCGGTACCGAAGTCGTCGATTGAAATGCGCACGCCGAGCTTGCGTAGGCGGCGCAGCACGGCCCCTGATGCCTCCAGGTCGCGCATCAGGGTGGTTTCGGTGATTTCCAGCTCCAGGTTTTCCGGCGCGTGCTCGGTTTCCGCCAGTGCGCGGGAAACCGTATCCACGAATTCCGGCGCCATCAGCTGATGCCCCGATACGTTTACCGCCATGCGTAAGGTCGGTAGACCGCGCTTTTGCCAGGCTCGGTTCTGCCGGCACGCCTCGCGAAGCGCCCATTCGCCCATCGGGCCAATCAAGCCGGTGTCTTCCGCCAGTGGGATGAAATCCGCTGGCGAGACTAGGCCGCGCTGCGGATGCTGCCAGCGCATCAACGCCTCGACACCGATTACCATGCCGGTCTTCAGGCTCAACTGAGGCTGATAAAAGAGCTGCAATTCGGAGCGTTCCAGCGCCTTGCGCAGGTCGGTCTCCATGTCCATTCGCCGCCGCACGGCAACGCTCATGTGCGTTTGCCAGAAATGTTGTTTTCCGCCGCCGGCCTGTTTGGCCTGGTTAAGAGCGGTTTCAGCATGCCGAACCAGACCGTCGACGTCCCGGTCATCGGCCGGGAACAAGGCAATGCCGATACTCGCGCTGAGCACAAGTTCCTTGTCGCCGATTCGCAGGGGCGTGGCGACACTGGCCAGAATCTTGTCGGCTACCGCCGTGGCTGTTCCGGGGTCTTCGATCTCGCAGGCCAGGGCGAACTCGTCGCTACCGACGCGGCCCAGGATGTCGTCGGCTCGCAATTGGCGCCTGATACGGTCGCTGAGCTGGACCAGCACCTCGTCGGCGAGATTGTGGCCCAGGCTTTCGTTCAGTATCTTGAAACGATCGAGGTCGAGCGACATCACGGCAAAACTGGTGTGGTGACCGGCACGCTCGGTTATCTGGCGCAGACGTTCCCGGAATCCGGCCCGGTTGGGCAGGCCAGTCAATACGTCGTGGAATGCCAGGCGATGGGCGTGCCGCTCGGAGGCGCCGGCCTGCAGTAGCCGGTTCACGCGCCGCCGGAGCACGCCGAAGTTGATCGGCTTGGTAATGAAGTCGGCGGCACCGGCGCGAAACGCGCGTTCCACGGAAATCTCGTCGGCCAGGCTGGTGATCATCAGCACCGGCGTACGTTGCGCCTCGGGCAGGGCAAGGATCTGCCGGCAGGTGGCAAAGCCATCCTGGCGCGGCAAGCGGGCGTCAAGCAGTACCAGATCCGGATGTACGCGCGGGTACAGCTGCATGGCTTCTTCGCCATCGCCAGCCTCCACCACGCGATAGCCTTCCTGATCCAGGATCCCGCGCAGCGCCAGACGGGTGCTGCGATCGTCTTCCACGATCAGTACTGTAAAGCTCGACTGCGGGGTGCCGGCTGGTACCACTGGCTGGTGGTCGACCATCCATTGCGCCAATGCATCGCGTACCGCGCAGTGGTGTCGCTCGAAATCAGCGCTTAGCTGTTCCAGACTTGCCATGTCCGGCGCCGTGCCACCCGCCAGACGTTCAACGCGCTCGGCGAGGTCGGCCAGCTGTTCAGCGCCAACATTGCGGGCACTGCCCTTGAGCGTGTGCGCCAGGTCGCGCATGCGCGCTTCATCGCGTTCGGCGATGGCGCCGCGCAACTGTTCGAGGTAGCTCGCGCTATCCGAAATAAAGGTGCGAATGACGGCTGGCAAGCTATCGCCGATGGCGTTCCGCAGCTCGGTAAGCAACACCGGGTTAAGCACGGCCTTGCCAGGGGGCGGAACCATTGTCTCGTCTGCCACCCTGGTAAAGGTTGGCCTGGAGGCGCCCGGCGCGGTCCATTTTTCCAGCAGGCGCTGCACGGCCGCCAACTGTATCGGTTTCGGTACTGCATCGTCCATGCCGGCGGCATAGCATTGGTCCAATCGCGCCGCCTCGGTGTTGGCGGTCATGGCGAAAATCGGGATGCGTTTCCCATCAGGTTCGCCGACACGGATACGGCGGGTGGCCTCAAGACCGTCCACGCCCGGCATGTTGCAGTCCATGAACACGGCGACATAATCGGCATTGGCGGCGCACGCGCTGACGGCGTCTTCTCCGTTCGCCACAATGTCCACGTGGCATCCGGCAGCTTCCAGTAAGCCCTTGGCAACCATTTGATTGGTGGCGTTGTCTTCCGCGACCAGTACGCGCAGGGGCGCACCATCGACGGTGGCCAGCGTGCGGAAATTGTCAACAACCGGCAAGCCTGACGCGGGAAGTTCCGCCAGGTCGAACGGCAAGGAGAACCAGAAGCTGCTGCCCGCGCCCAGCGTGCTGTCCACACCCATCTGGCCACCCATTAACTCCACCAACTGGCGGCTGATGGTCAGTCCCAGGCCGGAACCGCCAAACTGACGCGTGGTTGAACTGTCGGCCTGGGTGAACGACTCGAAGATACGGCCAAGATCGTCCGCGGCGATGCCGGTGCCGGTGTCGGTGACGCGGAACGCCAGCGTCGCCCGGTTACCGTCGTGTTCGAGAGCATTGATCTGTAACGTGACCTCGCCGACGGTCGTGAATTTGATTGCGTTGCCGACCAGGTTGGTCAGTACCTGCCCAATACGTACCGGGTCACCTGAAACACCTGGCGGTACTTCGGGGCCGATAGCGATGTTGAGCTTGATGGCTTTGCTTCGCGTCTGTTGCTCGAACAGCGCGGCGATTTCGTGCGTTTTGGCGTGCAGATTGAATGGAATGTTTTCGATCTCGACCCGGCCCGACTCCAGACGGGAGAAGTCCAGAATGTCGTTGATCAGCACCAGCAGGGTATTACCCGATGCCTCGGCAACGGTCAGGCGTTCGAGTTGCTTGGGTGCCAGCGGCGATTCGCGCAGCAGCTGCAACATGCCCAGCAGCCCATTGAGCGGGGTGCGTATTTCGTGGCTGACATTGGCGGTGAACTGGGCCTTGATCCGCGCCGCGTCGACCGCCGCATCGCGGGCGCTTCGCAGCTCCTGTTCCCGCTGCTGCAAGGTATCCATCATGCGGTTGAAGGCACGCTCCATCTGCTGGATGTCGGCCGGCCCACCCAGTTTCGCGCGGGCGGTGATGTCGCCCGTCTCGGTGTCAGTCATGACCTGCGCCAGGGCCCGGATCGGATTTGATACGCGGCGCAGGATGGACACCAGAATCGGCAATAACAGGAGGGCTATGGCGAGGGTCACGGACAGGGTCGAAATGATAATGTCCTTCGAAATTGCGGCCAGCGCCTGCTTGCCCACAGCCACCGCCACTTGCCCCTGGTACTGCGGTGGGGTCGGTGCTTCCCCAAAAACCGCCTGATCGGCGCTGGCGCCACCCACGAACACCGGGGCCCGAAACCACCACAACTCGGGGTCACTGTCTACGACACGGGTGCTTGCGTCACCCCGCCACGGTGGCGGGGTGGTCCCCGATTTGCTCGCAGCGGGTCCCTGGCTGAGCAGGACTGAGCCATCGGCATTGAATACGGCCACACCTACGACGTTGGGGAATTGCAGCAGGCTGTCGGTAGCCGACTGGGCATTTTCCGCCGCGCCATACAGCAGGGCCAAGGTCGCTTGTGCGGCATAGCGTTCGGTCAGCAGCCGACCCTGATCCAATAGATTGATCCGCGCCTTGTTCACTGACAGGTAAGAAACGCCGGCCGCACTGGCGAGTGCCACCAACACGACGCCGCAGACGCAGACCAGCATCAACAAGGTATCGCTGTGCAAGCGGCTTATGCGCTGTTTGAGAGCCCGCAACGGGTTCATTGAGTCCACCGCAGGTGGTGTGTTCGGTCAGCGCACTGGTAGAACAAGATCATAGTCGCCGGGTTCCATTGCTATGCGTAAGTGCTCCGCCGTTCGCCGATTGATCGCGCGGCGCAGGCTGCGATTGAGTTCGAATTTTGTTGCGACTCCCTTGCTTTTCTGTAGTGCCATTTTCGCCAGATCGGCTCCCATGCCGACATTATCGGGAAACAACGCAAACAGGGCGCCCCGCGCGACATGCTGCGCGGAGCCTGAAAAGACAATGACGTTTTTCGCCCACGCCCGTTCGAGAATATCCGGCAACGTCGAGTCCTCACCGAGTATGGCTGGGTCCTGACTCAGCCATAGCGCATCGGTTGTGCTATCGGCAGTCGCGAGAATTTCTTGATAGCGGTGCGCCGCGGCACGCGCATCCTGCGTCGCCACGGCGACCAAGCGCAGCTTGCGCTCATCGGCGGCGGCCTGGGCGCGTTCCAGCAGCCAGCCACTGCGCGCGGGGCGGTAGAGCCAATGGACGGTGCGTATCCGGGGCTGTAGGCGAACGAGTTGATCGAACAGCCGGCCGGGATCGGGCTCCAGGCTGATACCCGGCAAGGGGGGCTCGCCGGTCGGCATGATGACCGCGCCGACGATAAACGACTGGCGGTCGCTCATCTTTGCCGCTGCGGACACCGCCGTGCTGCCCAGGGCAATCGTTACAGGTGCATCGCGACCTGACCGGTTCTGCCCGGAGCCGGACGCGGTCTTTTCAGCGCTCTGGGTCACGCGCGCGCTGGTGACGGTTTTGATGCCATCGACTATCTGAGCCAAAACCGAGCGGTAAGGCTCCCGGACCTCCGGAACGACCACCAGCAACTCCGCTGCCACCAGGGCGGCGTGGCTGACCAGGAAGACAGCGACGACTAACCTGGCCGCCAGGGGTGGCCCACGTTTATAGTTCCGGCCGCCGTGGGGCATCGCTGACATTAAGAGCGTGACTGTCGGGGACGAGTGGAAAAGAATCGATCAGCGAAACGCTTTGCTGAGTTCCAGAAACAGGTTTCGCCCGGCCATGGGCAAATCGTTCGGAATCAGCCCGGAGGCACTGGGTTCCCGGACATCGGCGTTGAACAAATTACGTGCGGATAATCTCATACCCCAGTCGTCCCCAAACAGTTTCTGCCCGCGCAGGGTAAGGTCAACAGCCACGTAGTCGTCGATCTTGGAGCGGTCATCGCCGGGCGGGCGCTTGCGATCGAACACGCCGGTGGCCTGGCTCGACACGCTCCATTGCGGATCGAACATCCAGTCGGCCCGTACGTAAGCCAGGTGGGTGGGCGCAAACCCGACGTCGGCGTCGGCGGACTCGTCAGTCGACTTCTGATAGGCGTAATTGCCCGCCAGGCGCAGGCGTCTGCTGGCCTGCCAGGCCAGTTCCGCTTCCAGGCCGTAGCCGGTCTGGCGGCCGGTGTTCTGGGCGGTGACGCTTGTCGACGGCGCGGGATCCGCGGCAAAGCGGATGATGTCGTCCATTTTGTAATAAAACAGGTTCATCGCGGCCCGGACGCCACGGCCGGCGTTCCAGTCGAAACCCAGTTCCCAGGTATCGATCGTCTCCGGATCGAGAGCTGAGTTGCCAAGATTCGCGGGGTTATTGACGTTGTAAAGTTCGCCGAAGGACGGCGCCCGAAACGCGCGCCCATAAAGCATTTTTGTGGTCAGGCTGTAACTGGTTTGCCAGACCAAAGCCAGGCGTGGGTTAACTGTGGTGCCAAAGTCCGAGTAATCGTCTATCCGCACACCGGTGGTGAGCGTCCAGTCCGGAAGGAAATTCCATTCGTCTTGGACAAACGCGTAGCCGACGGTGCGCGCTTCTTCCCGTACAAAGGCCGCGACGTCCGTTACCTCCACCAAACCACCCAATGGAAACGGAACTGGGCCAAAAGGAGAAGCAACGAGCATGTAGTTGCGCGTCTCTTCTACTCTGTATAGGTCCTCCTTTCGGTAACCGCCGCCAAGGCGCAGACGGTGCCCGGCAATGCCTGTATAAAGCCCGCTTAACTCGCCACGGTAGTGGCGCTCGTAAACGTCTGGGTTGCCGAGCACGCCGCTGGGAAATCCGCCAGGGAACACGGGCTCGAAGGCGCCGGGCGGGAACAGTTGCAGCCGAGCCAGATTCTCGACGTTGTAGTAACTCAATGTGCCGGTCAGGCCGAGGTTGTCGGCAAAGCGTGGGTTATCGTAGCTCAGATCGGCACTCAGGCGCCGGCCATCGCCGCTACCGACAGGGTCCAATGCTTGTGCAACACCAGCGCCGACACCAATGTCGTTGAGTTCCTGAAAACCACCACGCAGGGTCCAGTTGCCACGACTGACCTCCGCCCGCGCTTCCAGGTTGTCTTGATTCAGCTCAACCGGTCCCGGCGCTAGGGAAGCGGGGGGGAACGGCGCAAACAACCCGTCGAGTGTCGTCTGCGCATCAGCATCGATGCGTTTACGCGGGCCGTCACTGTGGGACCGTTCCAGATAAAAATAGGCGTCGAACTCGCCTAACTCGTCGCCCCATTGCAGGTACTGATCGTTGCGGTCGTAGGACCCCCCCCGTGCGCCCACCTCAAGCCCAAGCACGTCAGTTGCCGACTTGGTGATGATGTTAACCACGCCGGAAAACGCGTCCGCACCGTACAAAGCCGACCCTGGCCCGCGAATGACTTCTATCCGCGCTATACCGGTCACTGGCATGCGACCCCATGACGTGCCTAGCGAACCGTCAAAGACATTCTTGACCGGGATACCATTGACCAGAACCAGCACCTGCGGATTGGATTGGGTGTGGATGCCACGTATAGAGAAGATGGGCTTATAGCCGACACCGGATATCCCGACGTGCAGGCCGGGAACCGTCTGCAATACTTCATTGAGTTCCGTGGCACCGATGGCGGCGATATCCGCCGCCGTTATTACGCTCGCGATGGCTGGGCTCTCACGCAGCGGTTGCGCGGTGCCAGTGGCGATGCTGACCATTTCGGCGTTGCCATAGAACTCGGCCAGCGCGGCCTCGTCGGCGGTTTCTGCCTTGGCTAACGACACGGCTGCAACCAATGCAAAAAACAGCAGAAAGATTGCTACATGGGGTACAGGGCTGATTCGGTCACGCATACGTATTCCCTTTGCTAGCAACGTCGTAATTTCACCAGAGCCGGCGCTGGGATCCGCTGTAATGCAAACGGTCGCAGCGAAGTGGAAACAGAGCGCCTTCCGGGTGCCGAGCTGCGTCGCTCTCGCAATGAACCATCCCTGCACTGAATGCGAGGACCGTCGCGCGGGAATATTCACTCGCACTCAGGCCCTGATCGGCATAAAGACCACCCGCAATCGCAGCGACGTTCATGCCCATCCGGCGACTCTTTAGGATGTTCGCAACTTCAAATGCCAGAACGGTATAGGTCCCGCCCCAGAGGCCGAGCCGACGCGCCAAACGCTCGGCTGGAGCCAGCCGTTCGTCCACACTGCGCAAGGGCCGGCCGTATCCCGGAATGCCGCGATAGGTCTTGAGTTCCCGAGCCACGAAATTTTCCAGAGTTTCGCCGGCATCGCGTGTTACTTGAGCGCGCTGCAAGAAATCGAACACCCCAATCATCGGTCGTTGGCCATAGATGGTGGCATCGGTGACGGCGATAGCCGCTCCAAGCGCAAGTCCTGGCGTGCTGCGCGCACTGCCGCCGAGTGCTGCAACCCGATTATTCCAGATGCGCGGTTCCGGATAACTGACCGATATCTTCCACAGGCCTTGGAATAGTTCCAGCTGCGCCGGACTGAAGCGCCGGCCCGTGATGCCGTACATGAGCAGGTCTATCCAGCTCAGGTCTTCCAGGTCATTTAAAAGATCGTGACCGCGGAAGGTAACAACGCCGTCCGTTACCGATACCGCCCCAAGTTCCGTCGGCCAGTGATCTTCGTACTTGTATAACAATCGATTGCTCATGCCCACCCCGTCCGAACTTCAAACGTTATCGGCACTCGGCCCAACGTACTTGACCGCACCATGGAAAAATGGAAAGCGGCGGAAGCCGTATTCCTTCTGTTCGAGGGCGTGCACAGCGGCGCCCGGCAGTCGCAACAGGAGATACAGCATCTCGCCTTGTTCGGCATCGAGGCCTATATCCCGACAGGCCGCAGCAGCTACGCCGGACAGTGCCAGTGGGGCGCCCGCCGCGGCCTGGAGCGCCTCGCGGTGTGTGGTAAGCCAGGGTAGATGTGGGCCGCCACCTATCGTCGATAGCACCTCCAGTGTCTGTAGCACCGGCGTGGTGCAGTGCACGCCATGCGGATCAAAGCCGGGCGCGTGCTCCATGGGCGTCCAGATATCGGCGCGTTCGGCTTGCGGCGGATCGGTCAGGAATGCCTGCCATGCGGCCAGGTCACAGCCGAACCGCTCCCAGGTTTCCATCGTCACCCGCACCTCGTGCCCGCCGCCAAGATTGCCGGCGCCCACCCCGAGCGCCGCCATAAGAGCCGCGGCGGCGGGCGAACCGCCTACACCGGCACACATGGCGGCATGCACGCTTGCCTCTCGGGGCCCGGGGTTGGCCAGGGCGATGGCCAGCCGTTCCAGCAATTGCGCCTGTGGTGGCGTCGGGCGCTCGCCGGTGAAAAGCAGGTACAGGTACTCGACGAAAGTCGCCTTGTGAAGCAGCTCGCCATATACGTCGTAGCCATGGCAGTAACAGGCGGCGGCGGCGAACGGGTTGTCGGTTTCGGGTTCCTCTTCCCAGATACGGGTGTGGATGACCTCCTGGTCTTTACTCAATGACCAACACCCAGGGATTTCATGCGTTGTTTGATCGGCGGCACAGCGTCCCGATCGATACGCACATCAATGAGCGCCGGTTCCCGCGTTTTGACCAAGCCATGCCAATCCACGTCCTGCAGATCCTCGACGGTCCGTACGACGAACCCTTTGATACCCATTGATTTGGCCATCGATGCGAAATCGATCTCTGGCAGTTGCCAGCCGATCTGTTCGGCGCCTCCAAGAATCTGTCCGTGCCGGATGGTGCCCAGTCCCGCGTCGTTAAGAACAACGAAGAAAACCGGCAGTCGATGTTCGGCCGCGACGGTGATCTCCTGGCTGTTCATCAACATGCTGCCATCGCCAGTCAGGCAGACCACGGGCACGTCGCGGCGGCCAAAAGCGGCCCCGACGGCATGCCCGATGGCCCAGCCCATGCAACTGAACTCCATTGAGGTCCGGAACAATCCGGCGGATTCCTGACGCCGGTCTTGCAGACGTGGCATGGATCCCGACGAATCCGCCGCGTCCGTGGGCGACGCGCCAATTGGAAAGCGTCGCTCGCCGAAACGCCGGTCCGGAATATGCAGATAGTGGATGGCCCAGCCTTTCGCTGCCGTTCCGTCGGCGATGAATCGGGTCCCCGGCGGTAACAGATAGGGCAGATCACGCATCAGTCGGTGTGGTTTCACGGGCGTGGCGTTGGAGACCCATTCCGTCGGTTCGTCGAGGCTGCAATTCGGCGGGGGTCGCTCGACGCGGCTGGAGACCACGCGCAGACCGCGCTGATTCGTGGCGTGCTGCGCGGAGGGGGCGCTTTCCGTTGGGCCCTTACCGGGTTGAACGATGGCGCTGACGCGCTCGAACACGGCTGCCGGATTCCCCATTACATGCAATCGACCCATTGCTGAGTTTCGGAAGTTCTCGGGGTTGGCATCCACGTGAATCAGGCGTTCGTTGAGCAGGGCATGTCGGTCCCAGCCGGCGGTTGCCCATTCGCCCAGACTACATCCGACGGCAACTACGCAATCGACCAAGGGGTCGGTGAGTACCTGTTCCGCGCTGTGATGGCCGGAGAGACCATAGACACCTTTGAAACAGGGATGAAAAGAGCTGACAAAGCCCTTCGAGTGGGGAGTGACAAGTACCGGGGCGTCAAGGGCCAATGCCAATGCAAGTACCCGCCCGGCTCCATCCCTGGCCCCTTCACCGATCAGAAATACCGGTTTGTGGGCATTCTGAATTTGTCTCGCAAGCTCGGCTGTCGCCGCTTCGTCGATGCCGGGACGGGTCCGCAGTATCAACCTGAGATCGACCGCCGTGTCGACGCTGATTGATGAACGCATCAAATCGAGGGGTACGCCGAGGTGGCTCGGCCCATGGGGCTCTCTGAATGCATTCAGGATTGCGGCAATAACTTTGGCTTCGAGTTGCTTCGGGTGCGACACCAGCGAGTTGTAACGGGTGCAGTGTTGATACATGCCAAGCGTGTTGACCGCTGTATCACTGCATTCCTGCATGGCGCCGCGGCCGAAGGTTTCCAGTCGCGTTTGGGCCGTGATTGCGAGAAGTGGATTGCGATTGTGATAGGCCGCGGCGACGCCGGTAATCATATTGGTCGCGCCCGGCCCGGTGGTGGCGAAACACACACCCAGCTTACCGGTCTCCCTGGCATACCCATCTGCCATGAAGGCAGCCCCGGATTCGTGACGGGCCACCACCAGTTTGGGTCCGCCCCGACGCATACCCCGGGCGATGGCGTTGACCAGTGGTTCTATTGCACCGCCGGGCACTCCGAACACGTACTCGACACCGATCTGCTGCAAGTAGTGGACGATCAGGTCGCCCCCCTCGGCTGGCGATTCGGCAGCGCTAGAATCGCTGGCCTTCGCCAATCCGTCGCTGTCTTTCAAACGCATTGTGCGACTCCCCTATGCCGGCCCCAATAACAAGGCTGCGATACCTTACATTAAAAGTTGCTAATAAGGCCTTGCCGTCAAAGCCCAAACGTTATTTTTTAGCTACGGCGCTTGGCGATAAGATGCGACTTTGCAGCAGGTCCGGGCCGGTTAGCGCGTCCGCGGGGTCAAACTTGCCTGGTTTGGGGCAATTACTCTGCGTGGGTTCGCATAAGGGTCAGGCAAACGAAGTCCCGTCTCGGGCGGCATAGAGAGCAGCAATTTCGGGCTCTGACGGCGCCCACGGCGGTGTTATCGCGATGCTGCGCGTCGCCCGGACAGGGTGGCGTCAGTTCTACGCGCGACATGCAGGGCTGGGTTGGCGCGATTCAAGGTCTTGCCAGCGCCGGAAGGCCAGCGCGAGGTTCTCCTCCATCTGTGCCAGGTTTTGCTGTGCGGCGCGTTGCAGGTCGACCGTTTGCTGATAGAAATCCGCGGCGGCCATCGTCTCGTGCATTTTGGCGATGCGCGCTTCGAGTTTTTCGATATCCTGCGGCAGGCGCTTGAGCTCCCGCTGGTCGGTGGCGCTGAGACCCGGCGTCGCCTGTTTGACTTGGGGCTGGACGCGGGCTGGCGTCTTGGCTGAGGACCGCGCGGGAGGGGTTTCGGTCCGTCGTTGACGCAACCAGTCGTCGTAGTCGCCGACGTAGTGGCGAAAGCCACGCTCGCCTTCGTGCACCAGCAGGCCGTCGACTACTTCGTTGACAAAGGCGCGGTCGTGGGAGACCAGGATCACGGTGCCGGGGTAGTCCAGGATCAGGTTCTCGAGCAGTTCGAGGGTTTCGACGTCCAGGTCGTTGGTCGGTTCGTCCAACACCAGCACGTTGGATGGCTTGGCGAACAGACGCGCCAGCAACAGGCGGTTGCGCTCGCCGCCGGACAGCAGTTTGACCGCCGTGCGGGCGCGGTCCGGCGGGAACAGAAATGCCTTCAGGTAGCCCAGCACGTGCAGGGCTTGACCGTCGAAATCGATGCGCTCGGCGCCCTCGGCCACGTTCCAGGCGGCGTTGCGTTCCAGGTCGAGTTGTTCGCGGTTCTGGTCGAAGTAGGCGATCTGCAGATTCTCGGTGCGAATCAGCGTGCCGCTGTCTGGCGCGCGCTGGCCCAGGAGTACCTGCAGCAGGGTGGTTTTGCCGCAGCCGTTGGGGCCCATGATCCCCAGAACCTGGCCGCGCTGCAGCTTGAAGGTGAAGTCGCGCAGCACCGTGGTGTCCGCGATATGGGCGCCGACTTGCCGGGCTTCCAGCACCCGCTTGCTGGACTGCTCGCCAAATTGCGCCTTGATGGCCGCTCTTTGCTGGTATTTGCGGCGGCTGGCTGCTTGCTCGCGCAAATCTTCAAGTGCCCGTACGCGGCCCATGTTGCGGGTGCCACGGGCCTTCACACCCTGGCGCAGCCAGGCTTCTTCCTCGGCCAGTTTTTTATCGAATTCCTTGTCGGCGGCCTGTTCGCTGGCCAGCGCTTCGGTCTTGCGGCGGCGAAAGTCCGCATAGCGCCCCGGCCAGTTGTACAGCGCGCCCCGGTCGACTTCGACGATGCGGGTGGCGATCCGGTCCAGAAACACCCGGTCATGGCTGATGAACACCAGCGCCAGCGGCGCGCCTAGCAGGAAGTCTTCCAGCCAGGTGACACCGGCAATGTCCAGATGGTTGGTGGGTTCGTCCAGCAGCAGCAGATCCGGCTGGCCAATCAGCGCGCGCGCCAGCAACACGCGTCGCTTGAAGCCCCCCGAAAGCTGCGCGAACTGGGCGTCCGCAGGCAAATGCATGCGCGTCAACAGAGCCTCGACTTCCACCCGCGTGGTCCACGCACCAGCTTCTTCCAGCGCATGTTGCAGGCTTTCCAGGTGCGCTCCGTCGGCGCCCGCCTCAAGTGCTGCGTGGTAGTCATCCAGCAGCTGGCCGCGCGTCCCGAGCCCGCCGCTGACAACGGAATAGACACTGCCGGTGATGTCACGCGGCACATCCTGCGGCAACTGCGCCACGCGCAGGCCGTCACGGCGTTCCACTTCGCCCTCGTCGGGCGCGAGCGTGCCGGCCAGCAGCCTAAGGAGCGTCGACTTGCCGGCGCCATTGCGCCCGACCAGGCACACCCGCTCGCCCTGGTCGACCACCAGGTTGACCCTCTCCAGCACCGGATCGTGGCTGTAGTGGACGGTGGCCGCGCGAAGCGTGATCAGCATGGTGATTGAACGGTCATTCGGTCGGGCTTGTCTGGGACCGGCATCTGCGTCAGCATGGGGCGTCGCCGGTTGTTATCAAGGAAGGAGAACACGATGACCTTGCCACGCGGGTTTGACGATCTTGAACGCTGGGTCGCGGAGTGGGCCATCGGCGAGGAGGCGGCGCGTAACCGCAAGCGCCTCGCATCGTCGCTGGACCAGCTGCAGGCGTACTACAACGCGCTGCTGCCCCGCATGGACGCCATTATCCCGCACCTGAACCAGTATTCGCTGGATGCGCTGGCACCGGCCGAACAAACGCTGCTGGAAATGGCGCTGATGTTCATGGAGGTGGCGCCAGCGGTGGAGATATACAAGCACCCGGATGTGCCGTGGGGCTTCGTTGCCGAGCGTTTTCATATTCTGCCCGCGTAAGTTTTCCGCGTTGTCTGCGGTGGTTGGCCCGGAGGAGATTTCGTCATGAACAAGCCCGATTTCGACAGCCTGCACCCGTATGTGCGCCAGTATTCGGACCTTGGCACCGGACCGGTGCCGGTGACGCCGGTGGTCTCGCCCGAGTATTTCGAGCGCGAGCGAGAAACCATTTTCAAGAAGATGTGGCTGAACCTCGGCCGGGTGGAGGACATTCCGAACCCGGGCGATTACGTGGTCAGGGATATCGCCATCCTGAAGGCGTCGCTCATCCTGGTGCGCGGCGACGACGGCCAGGTGCGTGCCTTCCACAACGTGTGCCGGCACCGCGGCAACCAGCTGGTGCAGGGCAGCGGCAATGCCAAGGGCTTCGCCTGTGGCTTTCACGGTTGGACTTACGACACGCAGGGCCAGTGCGTGTTCGTGCCCGATGAAGAAGTTTTTTTCAATCTCGACCGCAGCCAGACCGGCCTGTCGCCGGTGCGCTGCGAGACCTTTGCCGGGTTTGTGTTCGTGACAGTCAATCCGAGCGCCGTGCCGCTGGTCGAGTATCTGGGCGGGTTCGGACAGCAGATCGGTGATTTCCCATTCCACACCATGCAGCGCATGCACACGCTGAAGGCCGACGTGAACTGCAACTGGAAGGTGTTCATCGACGCCTTTCAGGAGTCCTACCACGGGCGCTTCGTGCACCGCCTGACCGCCGCCGCCGCCGGCTGTGTCGATGACGATCCCTACGCCCACCTGACCTCGGTGCGCCTGTACGGCCCGCATCGTTCGGCCTCGGTGCCGTTCAATCCCGAGTACCAGCCCACGCCGGCCGAGGCGCTGTCGTTCAAGTATGCGCAGTCGCTGTGGCTGCACGAAGGTAACGCCGGCGCGCAGCGTGTACCGGGTACCAACCCGGCCAGTCACCCGAACTGGCTGTTCGACATCAACGTGTGTTTTCCGAATTTCTTCGTCGATGTGTCCAGCAGTTGGTTCTTCACCTACCACTTCTGGCCGGTGGCGGTGGACCGCACGCACTGGGAATACAACTTCTACATGCTGCCGCCGCAAAACGCCGGAGAGCGCATCAGCCGCGAGTACTCCAAGCTGTACCTGCGTGACCTGCTGCGCGAGGACCTGTCCACGGTGGAAACCACTCAGGCGGGCCTGTCATCCGGCGCCATCGAGCACATGATCCTGTCCGACCAGGAAGTCGCCGTGCGCCACCAGTACAAGGTGGTCGACGATATGGTGAATGGCCGCTGGGTCGGTTAGCCGACACCACCTGCGCGGCGGCCCGGATCAGTTGACCGGGCCAAACTGGTCGACGCGCATGGACAGGTCGACCGCATGCAAGTGCTTGGTGAGCGCGCCCACCGAGATGAAATCCACGCCGGTGGCGGCAATGGCCTTGAGTGCCTCGATTCCGACGCCGCCGCTGGCCTCCAGCGTGGCGCGGTTGGCGACCAGTTTGACCGCCTCTCGCATGAGGCCGAGCGAAAAATTGTCCAGCAGAATTTGCTTGACGCCGGCAGCGAGCGCCGAACGTAGCTGATCGAGGTTCTCCACCTCCACTTCGATCGGTATATCGCGCAGCGCGGTGCGGCGGACAGCCTCGATAGCCGTTGTGATCGAACCCGCCGAGGCGATGTGGTTTTCCTTGATCAGGATGGCATCGTAAAGACCTTTGCGGTGGTTGAGCGCGCCGCCGCAATGTACGGCGTATTTCTGGGCCAGACGCAGGCCGGGCAAGGTCTTGCGCGTATCGATCAACTTGGTGTGCATGCCGGCGATCGCCGCCTCGTAAGCGCGTGTGGTGGTGGCGGTTCCGGACAGCGTTTGCAGGATATTGAGCGCGCTGGGCTCGCCCGTGAGCAGGGCCCGCGCCGGCCCGCTCAACAGGCACACGGTTTGCGCTGGGGCAAGGTCATCACCGTCGCGCGCCTGCCAGGTGATTTCGATACGCGGATCGAGCGCCTGAAAGACCGCGGCGAACCAGGCTTGGCCACATAGCACGGCCTGGTCCCGGCAAACGACGCGCGCACTCGCCACGGCGTCAACGGGGACCAGACCGGCAGTCAGGTCGCCATGGCCGACGTCTTCTTCGAGCGCGGCGCGAACTTGGGCGGGGATGCTGGCAACGGTAGCGGCATCGGGGTGCATGGACGGGCTCCGGCAGTCGGCGGGTGGTCGATTATCGCTGACCGGGAACCCAGTTATGGTGGATCGGCGGCAGGTGCCTGGCCCGCGCCCGTCGGTGGAGGATCAGGCGGCCGGGTTCAGGCGCCGGTCGCGGGCCGTCGCGACTGGCCGGTACGTCCTGCGGTACTTGATCCTGCTCAGACCGCCCCGCGAAGAAGCTTGAATGAACCCGGCCACAGCCCCATGTTGCCCGGCAAGGATGCACGCCTGATTGCGTGCCGCACGGAGTAAGTAAGCATGCGCATGGAAAAACTCACCAGCCAGTTCCAGAAGGCCCTGGCGGATGCCCAGAGTTTGGCGCTTGGGCGGGATCACCAGTTCATTGAGCCACTGCATTTG
This sequence comes from uncultured Gammaproteobacteria bacterium, assembly GCA_964653545.1. Classification (GTDB taxonomy): domain Bacteria; phylum Pseudomonadota; class Gammaproteobacteria; order Immundisolibacterales; family Immundisolibacteraceae; genus Immundisolibacter. The sequence goes on from CAZZHF010000006.1 coordinate 24,221, forward strand.
ACGGCGGCCATGCTGGCGCAGGACGGGGCTGGCATTGGCTCGCTGCTGGCGCGGGCCGGCGTGGCGGTGGACCGCCTGCGGGCCGATCTTGGCAGGGCGCTGGAACGCTTGCCGCGGGTGGAAGGCACCGGCGGCGATGTGCAAGTGTCGCAGGCCCTGGCCCGGCTGCTGAACCTGGCCGACAAGTACGCCCAGCAGCGCGGTGATGATTTCATCGCAAGCGAGATGTTCCTGCTAGCCGCAGTGGAAGACACGGGCGAACTGGGCAGTCTGCTCAAGGCCGTTGGTGCCACCCGCCAGAACATCGAACAGGCCATTGATGCCGTCCGTGCCGGCGAGAAAGTCACCAGCGAGAACGCCGAGGAGAACCGCGGCGCGCTCGACAAATACAGCATCGATCTGACCGAACGCGCTCGCCAGGGCAAGCTCGACCCGGT
>CAZZHF010000007.1:0-23414 GCA_964653545.1 uncultured Gammaproteobacteria bacterium
GCGCGTGGCACCGGACCTGCAGCAGGAGGTCGAACAGTTTTTGTACGCCGAGGCGGCGCTGCTGGACGCGCGCGAGTTCGACACCTGGCTGACGCTATTGGCCGACGACCTGCATTACTTCATGCCGACCCGGCGCACCACGCTGCGCCGCGAGCGCGGCCTCGAATACTCCGCCGCCGACGAGGTGGCCCTGTTCGACGAGGACAAGCCCAGCATGGTGGTGCGCATCCGGCGCCTGAATACCGGTTTGGCCTGGGCCGAGGAGCCGCCGTCGCGCACCCGGCATCTGGTTACGAACGTGCGCATTGCCGACGCGGGCGACGGCGAGTACACCGTGAACAGCTACTTTGCCCTGCACCGCAGCCGCCTGGAGCGCGACGTGGACCTGTTCTACGGCGAGCGCATCGACCGCCTGCGGCGGCTGGACGCCCCATTCGGCTTTCAGATCGCCCGGCGTACCATTCATCTGGACCAGGCCACCGTGCTGGCGCCGAATCTGTCGATGTTTTTTTGAGGCCGAAAATCCCGTTGTTGACAATCATTCGCATTTCGAATCGAATGGCAGTAGCGGGATATACGTGGGGATGGCGTTCAGATGTATGTGTGTCTGTGTCATGGAGTGACTGATCGGGCCATCCAGCAGGCCGCGCAGGCCGGCGCGTGCAGCCTCGCCGAACTGGCGCAGACCCTGCGCGTGGCTACCTGCTGTGGCAAATGTGCCGATATCGCCAAGACCCTTCTCGAAGCGGCCGATCGCACCGCGCCAGCAACCCCGGTTCGCCTGACCAGCATCGGCTGATCCGTTCTTGATACGCGTCGTCGGTGCCAGCTGATCGGTACCGCTCGCCCCCTATAATGGACACGCCCCCACGCAGTCCGGAGATCAGCACATGCAAGGCGATGCCAAAGTCATCCAATACCTGAACCGCGTGCTCAAGAACGAGCTGACGGCCATTAACCAGTATTTTCTGCACGCCCGCATGGCGGAGAACTGGGGACTCGTCAAGCTGAACAAAAAGGAGTACGAGGAATCGATCGACGAGATGAAGCATGCCGACCGTCTGATAAAGCGGGTGCTGTTCCTGGAAGGACTGCCCAACCTGCAGGACCTGGGTAAGCTGTATATCGGCGAGGACGTGCGCGAGCTGCTGGAGTGCGATCTGCGTCTGGAGCACGAGGCGATTCCGCTGTTACGCGAGGCGATTGCCCATTGCGAGGGCTGCGCCGACTACGTCAGCCGCGAGCTTCTGGAAGACATTCTGGAAAGCGAAGAAGAGCATGTGGACTGGCTGGAGACGCATCTGGAATTGTTCGACAAGCTCGGCGCCCAAAACTTCCTGCAGTCCATGATGAACGAGTAAGCGCATATGGCCGGTCCCAACGCGCTGTTCGAGCCCACCCGTATCGGGAGTCTGACGTTGCCCAATCGGGTGGTCATGGCACCGATGACGCGTTCCTTCTGTGGGTCGCGAGGGCTGCCGAGTCCTGAAGTGGCGCGTTATTACGCCGCGCGTGCGGCGGCCGGCACCGGCCTTATTTTTACCGAGGCGACGGTCGTGGACATGGGCCCGGCGCGCGGTTACCTGGGCGTGCCCGGCCTGTGCGACGACGCGCAGGAAGCTGCCTGGAAGAGGGTTGTAGAGGCGGTTCACGCGGCTGGTGGCAGGATCATGGTGCAGCTGTGGCATTGCGGGCGGTTGTCCCATCCGCGCGCCACTGCCGGCGCGCAGCCGGTTGCGCCAAGCGCGGTCGCTGCCGGTGGGCCGTACATCGACGTTGCCGACCCCAGTACCTTCGATGGCCACTTGAGTTACGTCGAACCCAAGGCGATGACGCAAGCCGACATCGATGCCGTGATTGGCGCCTTTGCCGCGGCGGCCGCACGCGCCCGGCGGATCGGTTTTGACGGGGTGCTGTTCCACGGCGCAAGCGGCTACCTGATCCAGCAGTTCTTCAACGCTGACAGCAACCGCCGTGACGATGCCTACAATGGCGATACTGCGGCCCGGGCGCGCTTTGCGTGCGAGATCGTGAGCGCGGCGCGGGCTGGTACCGGCGCCGACTATCCCTTGCTGATGGGCCTGTCCCAATTTTCTGTCAGCGATTACGGTTGGGTGACCTGGTCCGCTCCGGCCGACCTGGCGGTAACCGTGAACTGCCTCAAGGCGGCCGGCGTAGACGGTTTTCACGTGGCCGCACATCGGATCAACAATCCCGGGTTCGCGGCCGAAGCGGACCCCGCCGGCCACGGCCTTGCCTGGCACGTTCGCCAGGCTTCCGGGCTCCCGGTCAGCGCGGCAGGTGGTGTGACCTATAGCGCCACCATAGGCGAGTCGTTGATGGGTGCCGACTGCCACATTGCTGACCCGGCCGAGGCGGCACGGATGCTGATCAACGGTGATGCCGACCTGATCGCCGTCGGTCGAGCCATGCTGGCGAATCCGGACTGGACCACCAAGGTGCGTGCTGGTCGCTGGAACGAATTGCTGCCGTTTCGGCGCGAGACCCTGGCGACGCTGGTCTGAGATCAGGCGCGCACGCGGATGCGGCGGCAGCCGGAAGCGGAATTGATGGATGATGCCGAGCAGGCCGCTGCCTACGCCCAAGCCGATTTTTCCGTCCCACATCAGTTTATCGTCAACCAGATCAGCCGCCTGCTTCCCGGGCTGCCCAGCGTCGCGCGGGTGTTGGACCTTGGCTGTGGGCCGGCTGACGTCACAATCCGTCTTGCGGTCGCTTATCCGGGTTGGCGGATAGATGGCGTGGATGGCGCGCCCGCCATGTTGGCCCAGGGCCGGGAGCGGGTAGCCGAGGCGGGCCTGGCGGCGCGGATTTGTCTGTATTTGACATGCCTGCCGGGAGACCGGTTGCCCGGCCGCGGCTATAACGTCGTGGTCAGCAACAGTCTGTTGCACCACCTGCACGAACCCCAGGTGTTATGGCGGACGGTGCGTGCCGCGGCGGTAGCCGGTGCGGTCGTGTATGTCACGGACCTGCGTCGGCCCCGGGATGAAGCGAGTCTCCAGCGGCTGGTGGAGGCTCACAGCCGCCCGAGCCCGGTCGTGCTGCGGCGCGATTTCGAGGCTTCCCTGCGGGCGGCGTTTACCGTTGGGGAGGTACGCCATCAGCTGTCGGCCGCCGGCCTTGGCGGATTGGTGGTGGCGGAGTTGACCGACCGCCATTTGGCGGTGTTCGGCCGCTTGGCGTGAGAACGCGCCCAGTTCCAGGCGAAACACCGCAAATACGATTCTCCTGATCGCCGTCCAGGTTTCCGCCACTGCCCGCCAGCCTATAATTACCGACCCTAACGCCACCCCGCATGCAGCTGTGGCGCGGTTCAGCACAGTCCAAGGAGCCCGTCCGATGAATACCACCGAACTCGAAGCCACCGTTCGCGCCATGACTGCCCGCGGCAAGGGCCTGCTGGCCGCGGACGAAAGCAGTGGCACGATCAAGAAGCGCTTCGACAGCATCGGCGTCGAGTCCACCGAGACCAACCGGCGCGACTACCGGCAGATGCTGTTCACCACGCCGGGCCTGGACGAGGCGATCTCAGGGGTGATCCTGTACGACGAGACGCTGCGCCAGAGCGCCGACGATGGGCGCAGCTTGGCGAGTATCCTGCAGAGCAAGGGAATCGTGCCCGGTATCAAGGTCGACAAGGGCACCATCGTCATGGCTCCCGGCAGTAGCGAGAAGATTACCGAGGGCTTCGATGGCCTGGCCAAGCGCTACGAGGAGTACCACCAGCTCGGTGCTCGCTTCGCCAAGTGGCGTGCCGTTTACAGCATCACCGATGAGCTTCCCTCCTCGCGCAACATGCGCCTCAATGCCTTGGGATTGGCGCGTTACGCCGCCATAACCCAGCAATCCGGCCTGGTACCGATTGTCGAGCCGGAGGTACTGATGGACGGTACTCACAGCATCGAGCGCTGCGAACAGGTCACCACGATTGTGCTGCAAGGTGTGTTCGAGGCGTTGGCAGCCGAGGGTGTGGCGCTCGAGCTGATGGTGCTCAAGCCCAATATGGTGATTTCTGGCAAGGAGTGTGCCGTGCAAGCCAATGCGCGGCAGATCGCCGAGGCCACGGTGCGCTGTTTCCGTCGCACCGTGCCGGCGGCGGTGCCGGGCATCATGTTCCTGTCGGGTGGCCAGAACGATGTCCAGGCCACCGAAAACCTGAATGCGATCAACGCGCTGTCCGCTCATCATCCGTGGATATTCAGTTTTTCCTACGGCCGCGCGCTGCAAGCACCGGCGCTGAAGGCGTGGCAGGGGAAAAAGGACAATGTGACCGCGGCCCAGAATGCCGTGCAAAAGCGGGCATTGCTCAACGGCGCGGCCTGCCGCGGCGAATACCAGTCGCAGATGGAACAGGCTGCCTGAGGCTGATACGGGCCGGCCCGCCGGCTTTGTAGCGGATTTCCGTAGATGACAAGCGCGTGCCGCATTGGCGTTTTGTTGGTGAACCTTGGCAGCCCGCAGGCACCCACAGCGCGGGCCGTGCGGCGCTACCTGAAGCAGTTTCTGAGTGATCGGCGGGTGGTGGATCTGCCGCCTGCACTGTGGCTACCAATCCTGCACGGTGTTGTTCTGACCACCCGGCCGCGTCGCTCGGCACGGCTTTACAGCAGCGTCTGGACGGAGCAGGGCGCGCCGCTGCTGGTCAATACCCGGCACCAGGCAGCGGGCCTGGCGACACGATTGGCGCCACTGGGTGTCCGGGTAGGGTTTGCCATGACCTATGGCAGACCGTCGCTTGCCGACGGTCTGGCGGCGCTTGCGGAATGTGAACGTATCCTGCTGGTGCCGCTGTTTCCCCAGTACTCGGCAAGCACCCAGGGCGCGGCGTTTGACGCCGTGGCCGCGGCGCTGAAGCACGTCCGGAGGCTGCCGGCACTGCGTGTGGTGGCCGATTTCCATGACCAGGCGGGCTATATCATGGCGCTCGCGTCCAGCATCCGGGCCTACTGGGCCGCCAAAGGCCGGGGTGAGCGATTGTTGATGTCGTTTCACGGGCTGCCGCAACGTAATGTCGATGCCGGTGACCCCTATGCTGATCAGTGTCAGCGCACGGCGGCTGTGCTCGCGGAGGCGCTCGATCTGGGTGCCGGTGACTGGCAACTGGCCTACCAGTCCCGCTTTGGTAGGGCGCGCTGGCTGCTGCCCGCGACCGACGCCACGCTGCGGGCTTGGGGCGAGCAGGGTCTGCGCCGGGTGGACGTGGTTTGCCCGGGCTTTGTCAGCGACTGCCTGGAAACGCTGGAAGAGATCGCGATCGGTGGCCGGCGAATATTCCTTGGCGCAGGCGGCGGCCAGTTCCATTACATTGACTGCCTGAATGACGGCCCGGTCTGGTTGGACGCGCTGGCCGAGTTGGCTCGCGCTGAAATGGCCGGCTGGCTGGACTCCTGATTCAAACAAGAGACATTTCATGCCGGCCAATGTTGACTCAGCCGAGACGGCCAAGTTCGATGCCCACGCGGATCAATGGTGGGACCAGGACGGGCCATTGCACACGCTGCACGAGATCAATCCCGTGCGCCTGGCCTGGATAGCGCGCCATGCGCGTGTTGCGGGCGCGCGAATGGCTGATGTGGGCTGCGGGGGTGGGGTTCTGACGGAGGGCCTGGCCCGCGCGGGCGCCGTGGTGACGGGTGTGGATCTTGCGGCCGATGCGCTGGCGGCGGCGCGCGAGCATGCTCTGGCACAGGGGCTTGTGATCGATTACCAGCAGCTATCCGCCGAGACATTGGCGGCAGATGCACCGGCCACGTTCGACGCGGTCACCTGCCTTGAGCTGCTTGAGCACGTGCCCGAGCCGGCAAGCGTGGTGCAGGCCTGCGCGGACCTGCTGCGACCGGGGGGAGTGGCTTTTTTCTCGACCTTGAACCGTAGCCCGAAAGCCTACCTGCAGGCGGTGCTTGCCGCCGAGTATGTGCTGCGCCTGCTGCCGCGCGGAACGCATCAGTACGCGCGTTTCCTGAGGCCGGCGGAACTGGCGACCCTGTGCCGTGGCGCTGGGCTGAGCGTGATCGATATCCAGGGGCTCGGCTACAACCCGCTGACACGGCGCGCCCGTGTACGCGCCCAGGTGGATGTCAATTACCTGTTGGCAGCGCGCAAGGCGCAGTGACGGGGCTTATGACGTTCGCTGGATGACCGGGAACAATTCAAAGAAATTGCGCCCGACCAGGACATCAAGCTCGTCCTGCTCCATATCGCGAAGGTCCGCCACGTAATCAGCAACCTGGCGAACATAGGCGGGCTGATTCTGTTTGCCCCGGTACGGCACCGGGGCCAGGTAAGGCGCATCGGTTTCGACCAGCAGGCGCTCGGCGGGTACCCGGCGTGCAGCTTCACGGATGTCCTCGGCGCTCTTGAAAGTGACGATGCCGGAAAACGAAATATAGAAACCAAGCTCCAGCGCGCGCTGGGCGGTCAACCAATCGCCGGTAAAACAATGCATTACACCGGCCACCTCATGAGCCTTCTCCTCGGTGAGGATGCGTAACATGTCTTCGGTGGCGTCCCGCATGTGAACAATGAGCGGCTTGCCCACTTCGCGTGCGGCGCGGATGTGGGTGCGAAGGCGCTCCTGTTGCAGCGCTACATAATCCGGCCCGTAGTGGTAGTCCAACCCGGTTTCGCCCAGCGCCACGATCACCGGATCGCTGGCCAGTTCCGCGAGTTGGGCAACCGTCGGTTCGTCGCCATCCAGGTGATTTGGATGAACGCCCACCGAGGCTGATACCTGCGGATAGCGGGCGGCTATGCCCCGCACCACAGGGGCATTTTCGAGAGACACACAGACGCTCAGGAAGTGTCCGACGCCAACCAGGGCGGCGTTTTCCAGCAGGGCTTCGGTCCGGGTCAATGTTGGGTCGACCTGATCCAGGTGGCAGTGTGAGTCGACCAGCATGCTTAGAGCGTGTGGGTGTGGCGTTCGCTTTGCAGCGTGCCGGCCAGGTAGGTTTCGATCTTGTTGCGCGCGACGCGGCTGCTGTCATCGTCGACAAACTGCACGCCAAAGCCCGCCACCTTGCCGTTTTGAGAACCCTTTGGTGTGATCCATACGACCTTCCCGGCCACGGGAAGTTTCTCCGTCTCGTCCATCAGCGTCAGCAGCAGGATCAACTCATCGCCCAGCCTGACGGCGCGCGCAGTGGGCACAAACAGGCCGCCACCTTTCACGAACGACATGTACGACGCGTACAGGGCATTCTTGTCCCGGATGGTGATGGCCAGTACGCCGGTATGCGCGTCTTTTTCGGTCTGTTCGTTCATGGCAGTTTTCGCAGCGTGCTTCCTGGAGCAGAGTCAGTTTACCCAAAGTGGGTAAAGCAGCCGTTCCAGGGCCAAGTCCCTGCTGAGCGGATGCTCGCGTAAGCGCAAAAAGTCCTCAAGTTCGCCCGCAAAGGCCTGTAGGCGCTGTGGTGGTGGCGTGCGAAATGTATTGCCAAGTTCCGCATCAGGCGCGCCGGTCGCATTTCGCAGAGCCCGACGCAGCCATCCATACAGTGCGGTATCGAGCGTCTGTTGTGGCAACTTTAGCCAGTCGCGGGCCAGCCGCATTGGGTCGGCGGTTCCGGCCAGCAGGCCGGCAAGTCCTGCGCATACAACATTCCATACCGTCTCCAGATCCTGTGCCAGCAGCTTGGCCGCCTGCAGGGGCGCACCGCCGCCGAGTTCGAGCGCTAAATCCGCGGCCGGCCCGTCGCTGTTCAGCCAGGTGCGCGCCTGGCTCGTCGGCGGCGCCGAAAAGCGCAGCATCTGGCATCGGCTGCGCAGGGTGGCGGGCAGAAAAGCCGGCCGTTGCGACAACAGCAGAAACACAGTGTTATCGGGCGGTTCTTCCAGCAGCTTGAGCAGGGCATTGGCAGCGGCGAGGTTCAGGGCATCCGCCGGTAGCAGAACGGCCAGTTTGTAGTGGCCGTAGTGAGCGGTGGTCGCCAGGCGCGTTGACAGTTCGCGCACTTGGTCGACGCTGATGACGGTTGCCGGTTTCTTGCGCGAAGACTCCATCTGGCAGCGCTGTCCTGGATAGGCACTGAAAGCCGCGCGTTCCAGCGGGTCGGGGCTGAGCACGGCGCAGTCCGGATGCGTGCCGGCTGTGTTTTGCAAACACGCACGGCAGGCACCGCACGGCTGGTCGCCATTGGGTGAACTACATAGCAGCCAGGCTGCAAGTGTGGCGAGAAACTGTGCTTTTCCGACGCCGGCCGGGCCCGTTGCCAGCAGGGCATGGTGTAGCCGCCCGGCCGCGCGAGCACTTGTCACGGTTTCCCATTGCGCGGTGTGCCAGGGCAGCAGCTGATTCAAAGCAGGCGACCAACCGCGCGCTCGATGGCCGCGGACACCTCGACCGGGCTAAGCGCGGCGTCGACAAGACAGTAGCGCTGCGGCCATTGGCGGGCGCGACTCAGGTAGGCCTCGCGCACCCGTTGGTGGAAGCCGGATGTTTCCTGCTCGAAGCGGTCGGCGGCCCCACGCCGCTTGGCGCGCGCAAGGCCGCTTGCCACTGGCAGGTCGAGCAGCAAGGTCAGGTCGGGCAGCGCCTGTGCGGGTAGCAGGGCTTCCAGGGCTGCCACCGGTGCGTTACCCAGGCCTCGCCCGGCGCCCTGGTAGGCGTAGCTCGCGTCGACATAGCGATCGCACAACACCCATTGACCAGCGTCCAGAGCGGGCAAGATCACTTGCTGTACGTGCTCACTGCGCGCCGCGAACATCAACAGCAGTTCCGTCAAGGGCGTCATCGGCCCATGTTCGGGAGCCAGCAGCAGGGCGCGAAGTTTCTCGCCCAGCGCGGTGCCGCCTGGCTCGCGCGTGGCCAGCACGGTCTTGCCCCGCTGTTGCAGGAATGCTTGCAAATCCGCAAGGCGGCTGGTCTTGCCGGCGCCTTCCATGCCCTCGAGGGTGATGAAGCGGCCGCGATTCATGACGCGCATCCGGCTGGTCGTCGGCGTTGATAACAGTCCACCGCCCGGTTGTGCTCCGCGAGCGTGCGCGAAAACTGGTGACTCCCGTCACCGCGGGCCACGAAGTAAAGGTAGTCCACCGCTGCCGGGTGAGTTACCGCATGCAGCGCCGACCGGCCCGGCAGGGCGATGGGCGTCGGCGGCAGGCCCCTTGAGGTATAGGTATTGTGTGGCGTGGGCGTGTGCAGGTCGCGGCGGGTGAGATTGCCGTCGAACGCGTCCCCCAGGCCATAGATTACGGTGGAGTCGATCTGTAGAGGCATTCTCAAACGTAGCCGATTGAGCAACACGGCCGCGACCAGGGGCCGTTCGTCCGCGCGCGCCGTTTCCTTCTCGACCAGGGACGCCAGGATCAGGGCGTCCCTGGTCGAGCCGGGTGCGCCGGGACCGCGAGCCTTCCAGTGCGCGGCCAGCTGTTTCCGCATGGCAGCGTGGCTGCGGCGTAACACGTCGAGGTCGCTGTCGCTGCGGGTAACGAAATAGGTATCGGGAAAGAACCAACCCTCGGCCGGCAGGTGTTCGGCGCCCAGCGCTCGCATGATGTCCGCGTCACTGGACCCACGCAAGCTTGCCTTGAGAACCGGAGATGCCCACAACGCTGCCATGGCCTGCCGGAACGTACCCCCTTCGGGAAGGCGCACCATGTACTGGCGCTGGCGGCCGCTGGCAAAATCGGCAAGCAGACCGGCCGGGGTAATGCCGAGGTCAAGCGCGTATTCGCCAGCGACGATGCGATCACCGCGGCCGGTGAGGCGTGCCCAGACCTGCACCGCCCGGGGCCGGGACAGGTAGCCGGCGGCCGACAAGCGGCGCAGGACCACCGCCAGCGTGTCGCCCCGCATTACTTCAATGCTGGCGGGTGTTGCCAGAGTCAGCGGTTTTCCCGCCTGCTGACCCAGCCACGCAAAAAAACCGGTGGTGATGCACAGCGCCAGCCCAATCAGTTGCCATGGTCGAAAACGTGAAGGGGCGCCGGCTGTGTTCTTTGACGAGGTCATCGGTGCCTGCGTTCAGGCTGCCGAACATCGGGCCGGGATTCAGCGCGGACGACTGAACACCAGCGTGCCATTGGTCCCGCCAAAACCGAAGGAGTTGCTCAGGGCGTGATCGATGCGCATGGCCCGGGCGGTATGGGGCACGTAATCGAGGTCACAGCCCTCGCCCGGATGGTCGAGGTTGATGGTCGGTGGCGCAACCTGGTCACGGAGCGCCAGCACGCTGAAGACCGCCTCAATCCCCCCCGCGGCTCCCAGCAGATGACCGGTCATCGACTTGGTGGAACTGACCGCCAGGGCATGAGCGTGATCGCCAAACGCGCGTTTGATGGCAACGGTCTCGGCAACGTCGCCGGCCACCGTGGAAGTGCCGTGGGCATTGATGTACTGGATGTCCTCCCCGGCCAGACTAGCGTTACGCAGCGCCGCACGCATACAACGAAACGCACCATCACCGCTGGCATCCGGCTGGGTCATGTGGTGGGCATCGCCGCTCATGCCGTAGCCGATCAGCTCGGCATAGATGCGTGCGCCACGCCGACGGGCGTGTTCCAGTTCTTCCAGCACCAGGATGCCCGCACCATCGCTGAGCACGAAGCCGTCTCGGTCCCGGTCCCAGGGCCGACTGGCACGCTGTGGATCGTCGTTGCGGGTTGACAGGGCCCGGGCAGCGGAAAAACCACCGACGCCCATCGGCGAGGTGGCCATCTCGGCGCCGCCCGCTAACATGACATCCGCATCCCCATATTCGATGAGTCGCGCCGAATCGCCGATGCTATGAGTTGCCGACGCGCAGGCCGTGACCACTGACAGGTTCGGGCCCTTGAGTCCGAATCTGATGGAAACGTTACCGGCGACCATATTGATGATGTTGGCCGGCACGAAGAACGGCGAAATGCGTCTTGGGCCGCCGTTCAGATATTCAAGGTGCCCGGCTTCGATACCGGCCAGCCCGCCAATGCCCGAGCCCATGGCGACACCGATGCGCTCGGCATTCTCGGGCGTGACGTCGATGCCTGCATCAGCCAGAGCCTCGTCGGCTGCCGCTATCCCGTAATGAATAAACGGATCCATCTTGCGCGCTTCCTTGGGGGCAAGGTAGCGCTCGATATCAAAATCCTGGATCACCCCACAAAACCGCACGCTGAAGGCGCTGGCATCGAAGTGAGTGATGGGCCCGATACCGCTTTTTCCGGCCAGAATGCCGGACCAGGAGCTTTTTACGTCCAGCCCCAGCGGACTGACCATGCCTAGCCCGGTAACTACGACCCGTCGTTTACCCAAAGCTGCGTCGCCCTCGCATCTGGACTCTGCCTGCCGTTACTTGCGGGAAGCCAGCTCTTTCTCTACATAGTCGATTGCTTCCTGCACGGTGGTGATCTTCTCGGCCGCGTCGTCGGCAATCTCGCACTCGAATTCTTCCTCGAGCGCCATTACCAATTCCACGGTATCGAGGGAATCCGCACCCAGGTCATCGACGAAGGAGGAGTCGTTGCTGACCTCGTCTTCCTTGACGCCCAGTTGCTCGACCACGATTTTCTTGACGCGCTCTTCAATACTGCTCATCGCCAGTTATCCTCCCAAACAAAACCACTAAAAAATTCGGCTGAGGGATTGCCTCAGGCCAGATACATACCACCATTGATGTGCAGGGTCTGGCCGGTGATGTAGCCGGCCTGGGTCGAGGCCAAGTACGTCACCAGTGCGGCCACTTCCTGCGCATCGCCAAAGCGGCCCAGCGGAATCGAGTCCATCAAATTTGTACGCTGATCTGCCGATAGGGCTGCGGTCATGTCCGTGTCTATGAAACCGGGCGCCACCGTGTTGACGGTGATGCTGCGGCTGGCCAATTCGCGCGCCAGAGCACGCGTGAAGCCGGCCAAGCCAGCCTTGGCGGCAGCGTAGTTTACCTGTCCCGCGTTACCGATGGCACCGACCACGGAACCAATGTTGATAATGCGTCCGCGGCGCGCCTTGGTCATGCCGCGTGTGCAGGCCCGCGCCAGGCGGAAAACCGCTCCCAGATTGGTATCGAGCACCTGGTCCCAGTCGTCGTCCTTGAGCAGCAGCAGCAGGTTGTCTCGGGTGATCCCGGCGTTGTTGACCAGGATGGAGACTGCCCCGTGGCGCGATTTGATGGTTTCCACCAATGCGAGCGTGGCACTTCGGTCGGCGAGGTTAAGTGCCATGCCTTCGCCCTTCAGGACGGCGGCGGCCAGCTCCTCGCCGATACGTTTCGCGCCGACTTCGGTGGTTGCGGTGCCAATGACCGTCGCGCCGGCCCGCGCTAGCGCGTGGGCGATGGCCTTGCCGATGCCGCGGCTGGCGCCGGTGACGAGTGCGATTTCCCCGTCGAGTCTGATTTCCATTGCGACTCCTTGACTCTGCTCAGCTCAGCTCAGCTCAGCCCGGCCAGCGCCTGGCGCAAACTCGGGGGGTCCTGCACCGAAAGGCTGGCGAGTTCGCTGTGAATCCGCTTGGTCAGGCCGGCCAGTACTTTTCCGGGACCGCATTCGACCACATGAGTGACGCCGCGCGTGGCCATGGCCTGCACAGTTTCGACCCAACGAACCGGCGAGTAGATCTGGCGTACCAGAGCGTCTCGGATGGCATCCGGCTCGGTAGCGGCCTCGACGTCGACGTTATTGATGACCTGTAGGCCCGGTTCACTCAGGCGGGTCGCGACGATCGCGGGCGCAAGACGTTCAGCGGCCGGGCGCATCAATGCGCAGTGAAACGGCGCACTGACCGGGAGGGCGATTACCCGTTTGGCACCGGACGCCTGGGCCGCGGCGCTGGCTCGCGCCACCGCGTCGGCATGCCCGGCGATGACGCTCTGCAGCGGTGCGTTGTAATTGGCAACGGCTACTGTTTGCTGACTGGCGGCCGCGTCGGCACAAATGCGCTCAACGGTCGCGCGTTCCAAGCCGAGCACGGCGGCCATGGCCCCGACACCGACCGGCACGGCCTGTTGCATATACTCGCCACGCTGACGAACCAGTTGCACGGCCTGCGCAAATGGCAGCGCACCGGCGCACACCAGCGCACTGTATTCGCCGAGGCTATGGCCGGCCATGATTGCCGGGGTCGGCCCACCGGCGGCCCGCCACACCTGCCAAACAGCCACGCCGGCGCTTAACATTGCCGGCTGGGTAATGGTGGTCAGCTGCAGTTCACTGTCCGGGCCGTTCTGGATCACTTGCCACAGGTCGTAACCGAGGACCGCGCTCGCTTCGGCGAAGGTTTGTTCGACTTCGGAAAACTCCCGTGCCAGTTCGGCCAACATGCCGACCGACTGCGAGCCTTGTCCGGGAAACACCAGTGCCAACATCGGGTCTCGGTCCTGGGGGCTGGGGTCAGAAGCGCAGCAGGGCTGAGCCCCAGGCGAAGCCGCCACCGAAGGCTTCCAGCAGTAAAGTTTGTCCGGCCTTGATACGGCCGTCGCGCACGGCGACGTCCAAGGCCAGCGGTACCGAGGCCGCCGAGGTGTTGCCATGTTCGGCGATGGTCAGCACCACCTGTTCCATCGGCAGGCGCAGGCGCTTGGCGATGGCGGAAATGATACGCAGATTGGCCTGGTGCGGAATTAGCCAGTCAATCGCGCCTTTGTCCAGGCCGTTGGCGGCAAGCGCTTCTTCGACGGCGTCGCCGAGCTTCTCGACCGCCACCCGGAACACCTCAGCACCTTCCATCACCATGTGGGGCGGAGTGTCGGCAAGGTCGGCATAGTCATCCGAGACCCAGCCCGGAACCCACAGCAGGTCCTTGTATTTACCATCCGCATGCAAGTGGGTGGACAGAATGCCCGGGGTTGGGTCACGCCGCAGCACCACGGCACCGGCGCCGTCGGCGAACAGAATGCAGGTACGCCGGTCCTGCCAGTCGATGATGCGAGACATGGTTTCCGCGCCGACCACCAGCGCCGTGTCCGCCGCGCCACTGCGCAGCAGGCTGTCGGCGACGCTGAGCGCATAAATGAAGCCAGCGCATGCGGCCTGCACGTCAAATGCCGGTCCGCCGTGTATGCCAAGCCGGCTCTGCAGCAGACAGGCGGTGCTGGGGAACACCTTTTCGGGCGTACAGGTAGCCACTACCACCAAGCCGATGTCGGAAGCACTCAGCCCGGACATGGCAAGCGCCTCGCGGGCGGCCCGTTCGCCTAGATCAGTGGATGTTTCGGCGGGCGCCGCAATATGCCGTTGCCGAATCCCGGTGCGCTCGAAAATCCAGTGATCGCTGGTGTTGACCTTGGACTCAAGGTCGGCATTGGTCACGATTCGTTCCGGCAGCGCGCTGCCGGTACCGATAACACGTGAGTACATCATGCGCTGCATGCCTGTGGCGATGAGGTGGCCAGGCGTTCGGCGATGCGCTGCGGTACCTGCGCCTGCGCCTGCGCAGCCGCCTCAGCGATGGCATGGGCAAATCCGACGTCGTCGGTTCCTCCATGACTCTTGATCACTGGCGCAGTCAGGCCAAGCAGGCTGGCACCGTTATAGGCGCGCGGGTCGAGCTGCTTGCGTATGGCTCGCAGGGCGGGCCAGGAGGCCAGCGCGCACAGGCGTCGCAGCAGGGTTTTGCTGAACTCGTCCCGCAACACCTGGCTGACCATGCGGGCCAAGCCCTCGCTGGTCTTGAGAGCCACGTTCCCGACGAAACCGTCGCACACCACGATATCAGTGGTGCCGGCGTAGATATCGTCCCCTTCAACGTAGCCGTGAAAATTGAGTCCGCTGTCACGTATCAATTCGGCGGCCCGCTGCACGGTATCGGTCCCCTTGTTCGCTTCGCTACCGATATTGAGCAGGCCAACACTCGGGTTTTCCCGTTTGCCCAGGGCCTCGACCAGCACCGCACTCATCACCGCGAACTCGCACAGCTGGGCGGCGCTGCACTCGGTGTTGGCGCCCAGGTCCAGCAGGTAGGTTTCGCCGCGCATGGTCGGCAAGGCGCGCACGATGGCGGGGCGCTCAATACCCGGCAGCATATGTAGTACGAAGCGGGCGGTCGCCATCAGTGCGCCTGTGTTGCCAGCGCTGACGCAGGCCTGGGCATGCCCGGCCGCTACCAGATCGATGGCCAAACGCAACGAGGAGTCTTTCTTGTTACGCAGCGCCTTGGCGGGGGATTCGTCCATTTCTATAACCTGGCTCGCGTGGTGTACGTCCAGCCCCTGGCCCTCGGTACCAACTGGCATCAGGGCCCGTATGGCAGCCTGATCACCGACCAGGATCAGGCGTACATCCTTGCGCTGGCGCAGGAAGCTGAGCGCCGCCGGGACCACGACGCGCGGCCCGTGGTCGCCCCCCATCGCGTCCACGGCGACCACCAGGCTCAATGTTTACTCGCCCTTGCCGGTATCGATAACCTTACGGCCTCGGTAGTAGCCAGTGGCGCTGACGTGATGGCGCACATGTACTTCGCCAGTGGTGGGTTCCACCGATAGCGTGGGTGCCTTGAGTGCGTCGTGCGAGCGGCGCATGCCGCGCTTGGAGCGACTTTTGTGATCCTGTTGAACGGCCATTGACGGGTCCTGTAAGTGGTCTTTCCCGACGAGCGGGAGGTCTTTTCCGGGAGAAGTCCTGGTTCGTAAACAAGGACAGTATGATGCTTAAACCTTAGTGGACTTAAACCTTAGCGAATCGGTGCCGGCATGATGCCAAGCCGGTTGCGCGACTTCACCAACTAGGCAATCACCCTTTTTTCTTTAATTTGCCGAGTACCGCAAACGGCTGTAGTTGCTCCTGGGGCTCGACCGGCACTGTTACAGCCTGGCAGGCGCCTTCGGCATGATGCGGATAGTCCGGCAGCACCAGCAATAACTCGTCCTCCACCAGGTCGGCAACCGCCAAATTCTCGCCAGACCGACACAGCAAGGGCTCGTAGCCAGCCTGCAGCCTTGCCACGGCAGCATCGCTCGGTACGATCCCTAGCTGAATCGGCGCGTTCAGTTGCACCGGCAACGGCTCTACGCATCGCTGACAGCGCACCGTGACGTCACACCATGCACGCCCCGTGAGCACCGGTCGGCCGGTATCAGTCAGCGCGAATCGAAGCGCCACCTCCACCCAGCCCTGGTCTGTGGCCAGGTTGGCACACAATCGCTCAAGACCCGCCAGCGGCAGACGGCCAGAAAGCTCGCGACCGGCCTTGGCCCAGTCGTACGGGTCTATAAACTCTGGTAACCGCCCCAGCATAAGGGCGCGCAGTTTAGTCGCGCCCCTGGGTGCTGTCAAAATCCCAACGCCGGTTTCTGAGTCAGCCCACGCAGCCTAGAATCTGAGCTTGCTCATTAACCACATGATCAGCCGATGACCGAACTCCAACCCGTACTCATGCTTGCCTCCACGTCGACCCCGCGTCGCGAGCTGATTGCCCGGTTGGGGCTGCCATTTGGTGTGCAGGCGCCGCAGGCCGACGAGACAGCACAGCCCGGGGAGGCGCCGGCCAAGCTCGCGGTCCGCCTGGCTCAGGCCAAGGCGTGGTCCGTTGCCCACGCGCTGCCGGCACATCTGATCATCGGTTCGGATCAAGTGGCGGTGGTGGGCGAGCAGGTGCTTGGCAAGCCCGGTAATCGCGCGGCCGCGGCGGCGCAACTGGCGTTGGCGTCGGGGCGTGTCGTACATTTTCTGACTGCGGTATGCCTGCTGAACACCGCGACCGGGCAGGCACGCACACGCCTGGTGCCGTTCGAGGTGCAGATGCGCGTATTGAGCGATCGGCAGATCGAGCGATACCTGAATCGTGAGCAGCCGTTCGACTGCGCTGGCGCGCTCCGTTCAGAGGGTTTGGGTATCGTTCTGTGCCAGCGCATGACTGGCGATGACCCCACGGCACTCCTGGGCTTGCCGCTGATCGCGCTGAGCGAGCTGTTGAGCGAGGAGGGCATTGCGCTGCCCTGAGACAGGCGCTCAACACTACTGCCAGCGCAGGCGCTCCCCCAGGGCGTTGAACAGGCCAGCCGCCGCCTCGCTTCCCGTGCTACGGATCAGGCGCGAGAAATAATCCGGGCGCACCGTGTAGTCGACCACCTTGTCGGCCTTGAATACTTCGCGTGCCACCCAGTCGGTATCGCCCAGGGCATCGACCAGTCCCAGCTTCAGCCCTTGCTCGCCAGTCCAGATCAGGCCCGAGAACAAATCCGGGTCGTTTGTCAGTCGCTCGCCGCGACCCTGTTTGACGACCTCAATGAACTGCCCGTGAATCGCTTTCAGCAGCCCGCGGGCATGCTGCAGGTCGACCGGGTCGCTAGGCGAGAACGGATCCAGAAATCCCTTGTGGGCGCCCGCGGTCACCAAGCGGCGCTCCACGCCCAGTTTGTCCATCGCGCCGACAAAGCCGAAGCCATTCATCAACACGCCTATCGAGCCGACCACACTGGCGCGGTTGGCGTAGATATTGTCAGCCGCCACGGCGACGAAATAGCCGCCGGAGGCGCAGATGTCGTCGATGACCGCATGTAAGGGCACGGCCGGGTGCAGCTTGCGCAGACGCTTGATCTCGGCGTTGATGCGACCCGCCTGCACCGGGCTGCCGCCGGGACTGTCGATCCGCAGCACCACGCCG
The DNA here is from genome assembly GCA_964653545.1 of uncultured Gammaproteobacteria bacterium. Classification (GTDB taxonomy): domain Bacteria; phylum Pseudomonadota; class Gammaproteobacteria; order Immundisolibacterales; family Immundisolibacteraceae; genus Immundisolibacter. Next base: position 17,540 of record CAZZHF010000007.1, read on the forward strand.
GCGACGTGAGTGTTGTCATAGGCAGCACGCAGCGACTCAATGATGATGTCGGCGTTGGCGTCAGTCCCGGGCGCGATGATGCCGTTCAACTGCACCAAGGCGGTGTGACGGCGGGTGACCGTGGGTACCCCCACCTCGTTGCGAAACAGCACCGTTGCCAGCACCGCCATAACCAGGCTGAGCGACAGCAGGCGCAGAAAAATGCGCCAGCGGCGCGCTCGCCGCTGCTCGATCAGCGCGCCTTGCAGCATGCGTTCGATCAGCGCGCGCTCCCAGGAGCCGGGGTGTGAATCATCATTCATGTGTTTGTCACCTGTGTGTTGGCGGCGCGTAAACGCTCAAGCGGCACCCCAAGAGCGGTCGGTAGTGGCGCTTCGAACACCTGCCGTGCGCAACCCTCCAGCGGCAGGACCTCGATCCGCGACGCATGCAGAAACAGCCTGTCCAGGCCAATCTGGCCCAGCGCCACCTCGGCGGCGCGGTCTCCGTACTTGGGGTCACCGGCCACTGGACAACCCAGGTGCGCCGCGTGGACCCGGATCTGATGAGTACGCCCGGACAGCAGTTCGGCTTCGGCAAAGCTGGCGGCGGCGAATCGCTCGCGAAGATAAAACACCGTCTGCGCAGGCTTGCCTTCGGGATCTACCCGGACCAGCCGCTCCCCACCGCGCTCATAGCGCGCCAGCGGTGCGTCTACCTGTTGTCGTTTTCGGACCAGGTTTCCCAGCAGCAAAGCCAGGTAGCGCTTCTTTATCGCGCCGGTACGCAATTGTTCATGCAGGCTGCGCAGGGTACTGCGCCGCTTGGCAATCAGCAGGCAGCCGGACGTGTCCCGGTCCAGCCGGTGTACCAGTTCCAGAAAAGGCTGATTGGGGCGCAGCTGGCGCAGCGCTTCAATCACGCCGAAGCTGATGCCACTGCCACCATGGCAGGCCAGACCAGCCGGCTTGTCCAGAACCAGCAACCGCTCGTCTTCGAACAGGACGCAGCCGGCGAGGGTCGTGAGCTGGTCCGCGGATGCCTGTGCCGGCGGGCGTGGGGCTTGCAAATCGACTGGGGGTAGTCGCACTCGATCACCGGCCTGCAAGCGGTGTTCCGGTTTGGCGCGTCCGCCGTTCACCCGCACTTCGCCACGCCGCAGCAAGCGGTATACACGGCTGCGCGGCAAGCCACGAAAGCGCGCGAGCAGGAAATTATCCACCCGTTGTCCGGCCTGATCGTCGGCGACGCTGACATAGGCCACTTGGCTGTTGGCTGCCGTCGGCATCCCTGTATAAACCCTTGTCATGGCGTGTTAATGTGTCGGTGCAGTGGCAACCATGAACCGCGAAAAGAACTTGGCAGCGATGCTGCGCCGTTGGCTCCATGCCATCGGCGTTGTCACGTTCGCCTTGTTCACTGTTCCGGTCTCTCGCGCCGGGGCCGCTGCAACCAGTTTCACACGCACCATTCTATTCCTCCTGCGTTGGTCCGCGCGGACCGAAATCGTCGCAGGTCCAGTCCAAGCCCTTTGCGCCACGCCCCATGACGGCGTGCCGGCCTGTTGGCCCCTGTTCCTGGGGGCCTTGCCGTCCGACACGCGATATGCCGCCGTGCGCTCGCCACGAGACGTCCCCAATGAAACGCATCCTGTTCAACGCCCGTCAGTCCGAAGAACTGCGTGTGGCAATCGTCGATGGTCAACGCCTTTTTGACCTGGATATCGAGTTTCCGAACCGGAATCAGAAAAAAGGCAACATCTACCGCGGCATCGTGCGCCGCGTCGAACCCAGCCTGGAAGCCGCCTTCGTTGACTACGGCGGTACCCGCCACGGTTTTCTGCCCCTTAAGGAAGTTGCTTCCTCTTATCTGATAGCCGAAGGCAGCGAGGGTAATAAATCGAGTATTCGCGGCGCCTTCCGCGAAGGTCAGGAAGTGACCGTTCAGGTTGAGAAGGAAGAGCGGGGCACCAAGGGCGCGGCGCTGACCACTCATATCAGCCTGGCCGGTCGCTATCTGGTGTTGATGCCCTACAGCCCGGACGCAGGCGGGGTGTCGCGCAAAATAGAGGGCGACGATCGGGCCGAACTGAAGGAAATGCTGGGGCAGTTGCAATTGCCCGATGGTATGGGAACGATCGCCCGCACCGTCGCCGCCGAGCGCAGCTTGGCGGAACTGCAATGGGATCTGGACCACCTGGTGGAGCTGTGGAATGCCATCGACGCCGCCAGCAGCGGCAAGCCAGCGCCGTTCCTGATCTACCAGGAAAACAATGTTGTGGCGCGGGTGATCCGCGACTACTTCCGGGATGACATTGCCGAAGTCCTGATCGACGATCCGGCCACCTACGAAGAGGCGCACCTGCTGATGCAGCAGCTGATGCCGCAGAGCCTGCCGCGGCTGAAGCTGTATGACGAAAAAATTCCGCTGTTCATCCGGTACCAGATCGAACAACAGATCGAGACCGCGCACAGGAGAGAGGTGCCGCTGCGCTCCGGCGGGGCGCTGGTAATCGACCATACCGAGGCGCTGACCGCGGTCGACATCAACTCGGCGCGCGCGACCCAGGGCAGCGATATCGAGGAAACCGCCACCAACACCAACCTTGAAGCCTGCGACGAGATTGCCCTTCAACTGCGGCTGCGCGACCTGGCTGGCCTGATCGTCATCGATTTTATCGACATGATGCAAAGCCGTAACCAGCGGGCGGTGGAAGACCGCTTGCGCGATGCGCTCAAACCCGATCGCGCGCGTATCCAGATCGGCAAGCTGTCACGGTTTGGGTTACTTGAAATGTCGCGTCAGCGGCTGCGGACCTCGTTAAAAGAGACCAGCCACATCACCTGTCCCCGCTGCGAGGGTCAGGGCACTATCCGTAGCGTGGAATCGACTGCTCTGCATGTGCTTCGCCTGTTGGAAGAGGAGGCCATCAAGGAACGCACCGGGCGTTTGGCGGTCCAGGTGCCGGTGGCGGTGGCGACTTACCTGCTCAACGAAAAACGTGACGCCGTAGCCGAGTTGGGGTCGCGGCTTGGGGTTAACCCCATCATCCTGCCCAATCCGGCGCTGGAAACGCCACATTACGAGCTTGAACGGACCCGCGTGCAGGATATGAACAAGCGCTTGCTGGACACGCCCAGTCACGAGTTGCCCCTGATGGCGGTGGCGGTCGAAGGGGTTGCGGCTCCCGCGGCGCCGGTCGCCGCGCCGCCGGCGGTACAGCGCCTGGTCCGCAGCACTCCGCCACCTAGCCCGGTGCAAGAACCGGAGACAGCGCAGGTGAAGTCCCAACTCGGCGTCTTTACCCGCGTCTGGCGCAGCCTGTTTGGCTACCAGCCGGCGCCAGCAGTGCGGCCATCAAGGCCGGCAGTTCGTCAGGCGCCAGCCCGACGTGGCCGGACTGAAAACACCTCGGCACGGCCGGACGCGCGCCGTTCATCCGCTGCCGCGGCCCGTCCCCACGCGCCGCAAGCGCCTGCGGCTGCCCGCGACGGTACGGCGGCGCGGGATGGCCAGCGCGAGCCGCGCGAAGGAAGAACCGGACGCGGTCGAGGCCGTCGCGGCGGTCAGCGAGGTCAAGGCCAGGGGTCAGGCAACAGCGAGAATCGGGCGCCTCAAAACGGCGCCGATGCGCGCCCAAATCCGCGGCGGGCGAGGGAGGAAGGACAAGCCGGTTCCCAGAATCCTGATGTGGCCGAGGATGCCCGGCCGCCGCAGGGCGTTCCCGCCGCGACGTCGGGTCATGGCGACACGGCGTCTGGGGTAGTGAACGTGCCCGTAGCGCCGACGCAAGCTGCCCCGGCGGTAGTGGCGCCGGTAAGCGTACCTGCGCCAGCACCCCGGGAGGTGGAACGGGAAGCGGCAGCGAGCACGCCCGTTCGCCCGCCGGCCGAAGTCCAGACCCAAGCAGAGGTTGCCGCTTTCGTGCCAAAGCCGGTGCCGACCCCACAACCCGCCGAAAGCGGTTTCACGCAGGTCGAAACCGGACCCGGTCGGTCCGCACCCGACCACACTGTGGATAGCCGCTGATTGCGCTCATCAAGGGCGAATCCTGCTCACAATTTTGGATCGGAGCGAGGTGTGCATGCCATCGTTTGATGTCGTTTCAAAATCGGACCTCCACGAGGTTGCCAACGCCGTTGATCAGACCAACCGGGAGCTCGGTACCCGTTTTGACTTCAAGGATTCCGGGGCCAAAGTGACGCTCAAGGATCAGGTAATGACCGCCGAGGCGCCCAACCGCTTCCAGATCGAGCAGTTACTGGAAGTCCTGCGCATGCGTCTGGCCAAGCGCGGTATCGACCTGAAGGCGCTCGAACCGGGCAAGCTGCAGGAAGTTGGCCAGAAGGCCATTCAGGCCATTACCGTGCGCCAGGGTATCGATGCCGACCACGCACGCAAACTGGTGAAGTTGGTCAAGGACCACAAGCTGAAGGTGCAGACGGCAGTCCAGGGCGACGAGCTGCGGGTGTCCGGCAAGAAGCGGGACGATTTGCAGGCGGTGATCGCCCTGTTGCGTCAGCAGGAGGATTTCGACCTGCCTCTTCAGTTTGTGAACTTTCGCGATTGAACAGCTTCCCGCGACCCGCCGCGAGTAGCTCCGGGGTTCTTGGCGGCTGCTTGCTGTGAAGGTTCCGACGCCGCTACAACCGCTGCTGGAGGACGGCCTCATCGATGCGGTGGTGCGTCCGCTGCGCAGTGGCAAGGAAGCCACGGTTTACGTCGTGCGGTGTGGTGAGGAGCTGCGCTGCGCCAAGGTATACAAGGACGTGCGTCAGCGTGGCTTTCGCCAGGCCGTGCAGTACCAGGAAGGACGCAAGGTCCGTAACACGCGCCAGGCGCGGGCGATGGAAAAGCGCACCAGTTATGGTCGGCGCGAGCAGGAGACGGCCTGGCACAGCGCCGAGGTCAATGCCCTGTACCGATTGGTGGCGGCCGGCGTGCGCGTGCCGTTGCCACAGGGCTTGTTCGACGGCGTGTTGCTGATGGAATTGATCGTGGACGCCGTCGGTGACGTGGCGCCGCGGCTCGGCGATCTGGTACTGGAGCCACAGCAGGCCTGCGCTTACCACGCGCGGCTGATCGGTGACATCGCGCGCATGCTGTGTGCTGGCATGGTGCATGGCGATCTGTCCGAGTACAACGTGTTGATCGGCACCGATGGGCCGGTGATCATCGACCTGCCGCAGGTGGTGGAGGCGGCCGTCAACAACAGCGCGCAAGCGTTATTGGAGCGTGACGTGGCCAATATGACCAGTTATCTGGGGCATTTCGCGCCACAGCTGCTCGGCACTGCCTATGGGCCGGAAATCTGGCAGCTCTATGCCGCTGGTGACCTCAGCCCCGACAGCGTATTGACCGGACAGGTGGAGTTGGATACAACCCCGGCCGATGTTGTTGAGGTGCTGCGGGAGATCGAGGCCGCGCGGCAAGAGGCTCTGATGCGGCAAGAGGCGCGCGAAGCCGCCGGTCAGTGAACTCCCGCTCGGTGGCCAGAATGGTCTGAGCCATGCGTGCTGTAATGCGTCGGCCCACCAGCCTGGGCAGTTTTCCCGGCAGTGCTCTGATATGACCTTAGCCAGCAGCCCCCTGCGCGTGTGGCCCGGGCAGCCGTATCCGCTCGGCGCGCAGTGGGATGGCCGCGGTGTCAATTTCGCGCTGTTTTCGCTGCATGCGGAAAAGGTGGAGCTGTGTTTGTTCGATGCCACCGGCCGGCACGAGACGGTGCGGGTGGTTTTGCCCGAGTACACGGACGAGGTGTGGCATGGTTATCTGCCCGATCTGCGCCCGGGCCAGCTGTACGGTTATCGCGTGTACGGTCCCTACGAACCGGCGCGGGGGCATCGTTTCAACCACCACAAGTTGTTGCTCGATCCCTACGCCCGCCTGCTGCACG
>CAZZHF010000008.1:0-23177 GCA_964653545.1 uncultured Gammaproteobacteria bacterium
CGTTGCACCGCCTCTTCAATCCGCTCACGCGACGTGGTGTAAGCAAACCTCAGGTGAGTGCTGGCGGTATGTTGGCCAAAGTCCAGACCCGGCGTCGCGGCCACGCCGGCTTGCGCCAGCAAACGCAACGAGAAGGCAAAACTGTCGGTGGCAAAACGCTGGCAACCGGCATAGATGTAAAACGCGCCCTGCGGGGTGGCGGGAATATCGAAACCGATCTGGCGCAACCCCGGCAGTAACACGTCCCGCCGTTCCCGAAACGCCGCCCGGCGTTGCTCCAGGATGGCGAGGGTCAGCGGCTCGAAAGCTGCCAGCGCCGCGTGCTGGGCCGGCGTTGGTGGCGAGATGAACAGGTTCTGGGCCAGTTTCTCCACCGATCGCAGCAAGGCATCGGGCACCACCGTCCAGCCCAGACGCCAGCCGGTCATGCCGAAGTACTTCGAGAAACTGTTCACGACAATGGCCTCGCTGTCGCACGACAGCGCACTGGTGGTGTCAGGCCCGTAAATCAGGCCGTGGTAAATCTCGTCCGCGATCAGTGCCACGCCGCGCTGGCGCAGCAGACTGGCGATGGTTTGTAGCTCGTTCCGATCGATCACGGCGCCGGTCGGGTTGGACGGAGACGCCAGCAGCACCGCCCGCGTGCGCGGCGTGAGCGCGGCCTCGACCTGCGCCGCGGTCGGTTGCCAGTTGCTGTGCGGACCCACCGGCAAGGCCACCGGCAGGCCGCCGGCCAGGCGCACAAAATGGCGGTTGCAGGGGTAGCCGGGATCGGCCATCAGCACCTCGTCGCCGGGATCGATCAGCGCCCATAACACCAGTTGCAGCGCGCCCGAGGCGCCTGGCGTCACCACCACGCGGCGTGGCTCCACCCGGACGCCGTAACGGTCCAGATAAAAACCGGCAATGGCCTCGCGCAGTGGCGTCATGCCAAGCGCTAACGTGTAATGCGTGTGGCCCGCGCGCTGGGCACGCACGGCGGCTTCGACAATGGGCTCGGCGGTATCGAAATCGGGTTCGCCCACTTCCATATGCACAATATCGCGACCGGCGGCCGCAGCGGCCTGAGCGCGACCCATGACCTCCATGACATGGAACGGGGCGATATCCGCCATGCGGGCGGCCGGGCGAAAGCGATCGGTCATTGGCAAGCGAGGCGGCGGACGGGCTGCCGGGCAGTCTAGCAGCGGGCGTTACAATTCGATGATCATGCTGGCCCTTGTCAACGCCATCGACGCCCTGCTGCCGCAAACCCAGTGCCGACAGTGCGGTTACGCCGCCTGCCTGCCGTATGCGCGGGCGCTGGCCGCCGGCGAGTGCGCCCCCAACCGTTGCCCACCCGGCGGCGATGAGACTCGGGTGGCGCTTGCTGGCTTGCTCGGTCAGCCGATGGTGCCCCTGGATCCCAGCTGCGGTGAAACCGCGGCGCCCCGCCAGGCGCATATCGACCCGGAGGCGTGCATCGGCTGCACCAAGTGCATCCCGGCCTGCCCGGTTGACGCCATCGTCGGCGCCAGCAAGCGCCTGCATGCCGTACTGACCGGCGAATGCAACGGCTGCGGCTTGTGCCTGGCACCCTGCCCGGTGGACTGCATCAGCCTGCTGCCGCTGGCGGCCGAGAGCGACCCGCAGCGCACTGCCAGACCGGCAATCAACCGGCGGCGTCACCAGGCCCGCCAACGACGACTGGCCGCGCACGCCGTCACTGAAAGACCCGTGCCAACCCCGGCCCGTCAGTCGCCTGAGGTACAAACAGCTCTGGCCCGCGCCCGCGTCCTGTTAGCCACCCGTCGCGCATGAACGCGCAAAAACGCCGCGCCATCTATGAGCGCCTGCGCGCCGCCTTGCCGGTGCCGACTACCGAGCTGAAGTACCGCTCACCATTCGAGCTGCTGGTCGCGGTGATCCTGTCGGCGCAGGCCACCGACAAGAGCGTGAATCTTGCCACCGCCACGCTGTTCGCCGCCGCCGACACGCCACAGGCCATGGCTGATCTTGGGGTTACCGGGGTCAAACAGCACATCCGGCGCATCGGACTGTTCAACACCAAGGCCGAGAACATCGTCAAAACCTGTCATCTGTTGCTGGAACAGCACGGCGGCGAGGTGCCGCGCGAACGCGGGGCGCTGGAGGCGCTGCCGGGCGTCGGCCGAAAAACCGCCAACGTGGTGCTCAACACGGCGTTTGGCGAACCCACCATCGCCGTCGATACGCACATCTTCCGGGTGGCCAACCGCACCGGGCTGGCCCCGGGTAAAACGGTGCGCCAGGTGGAGGATCGTCTGCTCAAGATCACGCCGCCGCAGTTTCGTCGCGACGCGCATCACTGGTTGATCCTGCATGGCCGCTACACCTGCCTGGCGCGTCGACCGCGCTGTGGACAGTGCGCTCTGGCCGATCTGTGCGAGTGGCCTGATCGGGCGATGGCAGCGGCCATGGCGGTCCGCGCCTGATGTTCGGCCAGGACCGCGACAGCCTGCGCGCCGCCTACGCTGGGGCCTGGCAGCGACATCTTCAGCGGCTGCCCCTGGACTTGCAGCAGCAACGCATCGTGGATGTGCTCACCATGCACCCGGAGTACCAAGCGTTAATGATGGACCCGGCGGCGCGGGCGCGGGATTTCGACGGCAGCGGCGGCGTCACCAATCCGTACCTGCACATGGGCCTGCACCTCGCCATTCGCGAACAGCTGGGCACCGGCTTGCCGCCAGAAGCCACACCGGCCCACTCGCGCCTTGCCAAGCGCCTGGGCGACGGGCATGCGGCCGAGCATTGTCTGATCGATTGCCTGGCGCAAACGCTGTGGCAGGCACAGCGCGACGGCCGCGAGCCGGATTTTGAACAGTACCGGGAAGCCTTGCGCGGCCTGTAGCCACCGTCCGCCTGCAACATCCCCGTGGGCTGCTAAACTGCACGCCACTTCAGGCCGTTACGGTCGCTCCTGTGCAGTCCGCCCATGAACGCACCCTTGCCCAGCACCGCTGCCGACCGCTTCGCGCTGGATGCCATGCGCCGCATCGTGGCCGACCTTGGCACCTATCGGCCCTGGCTGTACTGGCTCGATTTTGGCCTGAGCGCCGGCCTGGGTTACGCCCTTGCGCTAACCTACCTGACCGCCAGCGGCCCGGTCCTGGTACAAATTCTGGCCTTCGTCGGGGCCGGCGTGCTGCTGTTTCGGGCGGGCACCTTCATGCACGAGATCGTTCATATGAACGGCCAGGCCATGCCGGCGTTTCGTCTGCTCTGGAATCTGAGCTACGGCATCCCGCTGCTGATGCCCTCGCTGATGTACCGCAATCACCTGGATCATCACAACATCAACCGCTTCGGCACACCGCAGGACGGCGAGTACCTGCCGCTCGGGGCTGCGCCAACCGGCGAGACGCTCAAGTACCTGGCACAGGTACCGATCCTGCCGCTGCTGGCGGTGTTGCGGTTTCTGGTCGTCACACCACTGTCGTACCTGCACCCTGGCCTGCGCCGCTGGGTGATGCGCCGGGCCTCGTCCTACGGCAGCAACCCGTACTACCGGCGGGATATTCCCCCCGACGAACCCCTGCGGCTATGGGCATTGCAGGAATGGGCGTGCTTTGCCTGGCTCGCGTTTATTACCAGCCTTTTCGTGAGCGGCGTCCTGCCGTGGACCCTGCTCGGCAAGGTTTACCTGCTGATGAGCTTTGCCATTGGCCTGAACTGGATCCGTAACCTCGCCGCGCACCGCTACGTCAACACGGGCGCGCGCATGAGCTACCAGGCACAGCTGGAGGACACGCTGAACATCACCGGCCAGACCTGGCTCACGGCGCTGCTGTTTCCGGTTGGGCTGCGCTACCACGCCTTACATCATTTGTTTCCGTCGATGCCCTATCACGCCATGGGCGCGGCCCACCGGCGCCTGATGGCGCAACTGCCGGCGGATGCGTCCTACCGCGTCACTGACTGCCCGAATTTCTTTGCCGCCGCCCGCGCGCTGTGGCGTGGTGCCCGGCGTAGCGCCGACCGCGGCGCCTTGATGCAAACCTGGCGCAAAGCCGATCCGGCCAGTGGCTGACGCAACACGCGTCGGTATCATCAGCAATCCAGCCAGTCGACATAACAGCCGTGGTGGCTTGGCGGCGATTGAAACGGTACTGGCGGCTTATCGAGCCGTGCCGCATTGCCTGGCGCGGGATCCGGACGAAATCGAAGATGCTCTTGGCAAGCTCGCCGCCACCGGGGTCACGCAGGTCGTCCTTAACGGTGGCGACGGCACCGTGCAGGCGGCGCTGACCACGCTCGCGCTACGCTCGCCATTTCCCCAGCCACCGCGACTGCTGGTCCTGGCCGGCGGAACCAGCAATATGACCGCCTACGGGCTTGGCAGCCACGGCCGACCACAGCGTGTGCTGCAACGCCTGCTGACCGGTGCGCTCGAGACCACCCGTCAACGCGTACTGATCGTGCAGGAAACCAACGGCGACACCCGGTGCGGTTTCTTTTTTAACGCGGGTGGCCTGCCGCAGGCAGTGAGCGAATGCAACGCCTTTCGTGAGCGAACCCCGTGGCCCGGCATGCGCAGCGCGCTGGGCACTGGGCTTTGGATCACCGGCCGCCTGAGCCGCATGCTGCGGGGTCAGGCGCCGGTTGCGGCAGTGCCTATCAGGCTTTGCCTGGACAATACCGCGCCGGTCCAGGACGACTTTCTGGTGATCGTATTGACGACACTGCCACGCCTCGCATTCGGACTCACCCCATGGTGGGGCAGTGACGGCGGAGCGCTTCGCTATACCGGCATTCGTCGGCCGGCGCGGCGCCTGCCACTGGCGCTGCCTGGCATTTTGCGCGGCCACCCACCGGCCTGGGCCAATGCGGCCGCAGGCTATGAAAGCGCAACGCCAGACATGGCAGTTCTGACGCCTGACGGCGTCTATGCCCTGGATGGCGAGGGTTACGGGCCGCCGGCCGGCACCGAGTTGAAGGTAAGCGCCGGACCCGAATTCGAGTTTCTGCGCCCGTGACCACCCTCGCCGGCCGGAGGCTTACGGCAACCATCGACGACCTCATCAATGCGCCGGCGCCGGCCGGCGCCCATGCACTGGCCGAGACCCTGCGCCTGCGCCATGGTGACTCGGTGGCTGCGGTGCTGTTCTACGGCTCCAACTTTCGGCGTGGCGACGACGCCGAGGGGCTGCTGGATCTGTATGTGCTGGTCGACGACTGCCGCGCGGCCCTCGGCCGGCGACTCCCAGCGCTGGCCTGCCGGCTGCTGCCGCCGAATGTGTATTACATCGAAATGTCACACCAGGACCGTACCGTGCGTTGCAAGTACGCAGTGCTGGATCGGACTATCTTCTGCCGTGGCATGCACGCCGCCCAAAGCTATTTCTGGGGCCGTTTTGGCCAACCGAGCGGACTGTTGTACGCACGCGACACCAAGGTACGCGACGACGTCAGCGCGGCACTCGCACAGGCGGTATTGACCCTGCTAGGGCGGGCGATACCCCTGCTTGCGCCGCGCACCGACGAGGCGACCTGGTGGACTGTCGCGCTTGGCGCCTGCTACGCGGCGGAGCTTCGCCCCGAACGCCCGGACGCCGTGACCGCACTGGTAAGGGAGATCGCGCCATGGCGGGCCGCCCTGACACCCATTGCCGCGCCCCTGCTCGGCGGCGTCACGCCGCTCGCTGACGGATACGCCATTGATCTGAGCCCGGCGGGCCGCCGACGCGGGCGAATCGCCTGGGCAGCCCGCCGAATGCTGGGCAAGACGCTGAACGTGGCGCGGCTGATCAAGGCCGCCTTCACCTTTGTCGGCGGCGCCGATTACCTGCTGTGGAAAGTGGAACGGCACTCCGGCGTGCGCATCGAAACCACTCCGTTCCTGCGCCGCCATCCGCTGCTTGGCATCTGGGGCATAGCGTGGAGGCTGTGGCGGCGGGATGGGTTTCGGTAACTCCGACTCAGCTGGCGAACCAGCGCGCCGCCAAACTGCCCGAAGGCACTTCACCCCCGACCTGGGTCAACCAGGATTGCAACGGCCCGCGGCGGCGTTCGGCAATCGCCAATCCGACACGACCCCATAGCACCAGCGTCGACAGAACGGTCCAGCCCGCCACCAGCCAAAGGCCCAGTCCCGGCTTGCCGACCAGCAGACAAGCCGTCAGCAACAGCAGATTCGGATTGCGGCGGGCGGTGATGAGGCGATTGTAGGAATCGAACAAGCGCCACACGAAAAGCGAAAACTTGGCGCAAACGAGTTGGAACAGCCCTTCGGCCAGCCGCCCGGCCACATAACCGGCCACGATCACCCAGATCAAGGGCTGTACGGGCACCTCTGCGTCCGGCAACCCCAGTGCCCATGCGGCGTACCAAAACGGTGGATGAATCAGGTCGATGCCATGGTCGAGGATATCGCCAAAGCGGCTTGAGTTGACCGTCACCCGCGCCAGTTTGCCGTCCACCGTGTCCAGAAAGGTCATGGCCCAACCGCACACCAGACCCACCACCAGCCAGCCGTACCAGAACGCCAACCCCGCCGCCACCGTGAGCACCAAACTGCCCAGCGTGACCTGGTTGGGCGTGATGCCACGATCAGCGCAAAAGCCGGTCGCAAGGCGCGCCGGTGCCGGCCACCACCACTTGGTAATGAAGTCGGTAACGCCTTTGTAAGCGGTGCCGAACAACCGCCGCTCAAGGGCGGTCCGATCCTGCGCGGTAATCGGCAGGACATAAGGAACAGAACGTTTGCGCAGGCGTTCCTGGTAGGCGCTGGCCAGATCGCCAGGGGTCTGGATGACGAAATCGTCTGGCGGTTGCTGGCCCGCCAGTATGGCTCGGGCCCGGGGCGCCGCGTCGGCCGGCGCATGCACTGCCAGCAGCTGTCCGTCGGCACCGCGCAACGCCACACCCGGCGCCTCGGCCAGCGCCGCCACGACACGCTCGTCATACAGGTGGTCGGCGCGCAGACACAGCACGCTTTGCCCAGGCGCGGCTGGCGCGTGCTCGTCCAGCACATCGATGCCGAGCTTGGCGAGCACCCGGCATAGGCGCTCACGCCCGCTCAAGCCCCACAGGCGAACCGGCCCGTCGCCGGCAAGGTACGCAACGGATTTCACCTGAAAACACCCCCCCACTGGAAAAAAAAGGCGCGATCGTATATCAAGTCGGCACTGGCGCATTCCGGCAGCCGCCAAATCCACCGGAGCGCACATCGCTCAAATGGCTTCACCCGATACAGCGCCCACCGTCGTCGCCCCGACCACATGGTCGCTGGCACATCTTTCCGATCTGCACCTGACCGATCCGCTTGCCGGCGCTGGTGTGCGACTGCGCGGCAAACAGTGGCTGGGGCGCATCTCCTGGCGTCGGCGGCGCATCCACATCCACCAGCAGACGGTACTGTCCGCGCTGGTCACGGACCTGCGCGCGCAATCCCCTGCGCATGTCGCCATCAGCGGGGATCTGGTGCAACTGGGCCTGCCGCATGAGTTCGAACAGGCCGCCGACTGGCTTGCCCGATTCGTGCCGCCAGCCAAGTTGTCGCTGGTCCCCGGCAACCACGTTGACTATCTGACTGTGTGATGGCAGAAAGGCCAAGACCGCTGGCGACCTTACCTGATGGAAACGCCGCCAGGCGAACCGAGCCTGCAGCGCCGCGACCAGCTGCTGCTGATTGGCCTTTCAAGTGCGGTGCCTACCCTGGCCGGCCTGGCCAGCGGTACCTTGGGCAGCGCACAGCTGCAAGCGCTTGAAACGGCTCTGGCGCAAGGGGCCAGCGAGGGACTGTTCCGGGTGGTGGTGGTGCATCACCCCGCGGCGCCCGATTTGGTTGGCTGGCGCAAGCGCCTCACCGATCAGCGCCAGTTTGCGGCCGTGATCGCCCGTCAGGGTGCGGGCGTCATCCTGCACGGTCACGCCCACCGCACCACGCTTTCGCGTCTCCCGGGACCACATGGTCCGGTAGCGGTCATCGGCGCACCATCCGCGTCCGCGCTCGATACCCGCCCAGGCCGTATGGCCGGATACAACCTGCTGCGTATCGAACATCTGGAACGCGATTGGCGGATGCAGCTTGGCCGGCGTACGTACAGGCCCCATACGCGGGACTTCGAGTGGCTGGAACACTGCAACCTGACCAGCGGCGGTTAGTCACCTGCGGTCAGCCCAAACGCAGTCTGGCGAACAGAAGCGGCCCAGGCATCGGCACTCCCTGGACCTGAAAAACGTCTGGAACTAGCGCAGGCGGCGCAGCAATCGCGTCGCAAATATCAGGATCAGCATCGGCAATAACAACGCCGTCAACGGGGCCGGAAGCTCAAGCAGCAGGCCCAGATAACCCAGGGTCTGGCTGGCAAAATACAGTCCAATGCCAGCAAGGGTGCCGGCCAGAACACGGCGACTCAGGGTACTGGCGCGGTTACTGCCCATCACCAGCGGCACGGCAACCAGCAGCATCGCCAACGTCACCACTGGCTGGGCGATCTGTTGCCACAGGCGCAACTCCTCGTGCGGCGCCCGCTCGGATCGGGCACGCAGATCCCGCACATAGAAATAAAGATCCAGTGGCGACAGAGACTGCGGCGGCACCACCAGCACGCCCAGCTGCTCAGCGCTCAGGAATGACTCCCACCGTAACTGCGAAAGCGCCCTTGCGCGCGCCGGTGACGGGTACAGGCGCTTGATGACCACATCCTGCAGCAGCCACTGGTTATCCTGTTCCAAACGCGCCCGCTGCGCGTGTACATAGCGTCGCAGACGACCTGCATCGTCGAACTCGTAAATCGCCACATCGGACGGTGTGCGTCCGCGCAACATACGCCCGACGTTCACGTAGTGGCGCCCATCGCGCGACCAGAAGCCACCGCGAAAATCTACAGACACATCCTCGGCCTGTGCCGCCGCCCGCATCCGCTCAGCCCGCATCTCGAGTTTCGGCGCGACAAACTGGGCGGTCAGCAGCATCAGCGTCAGCAGCACCAGGCCTGGCAGCAGCACCATGCCGATGACCCGTCGCAATCGCATTCCCGCCGTACGCATGGCGAGGATCTCGTTGCTGTCAGCGAGCAGGCCCAGGGGCACCAGCGTGCCCAGCAAGGCGATCACCGGCGTCGCGTCGAGCAGCCGCCGTGGCAGCAACATCAACACATAAAGAAAAGCGTCGGCCAAACGGTAGGTCGGGCCGACATCGTCGATCTGCTGGATGATCTCGATAAAACTGAACAGCGCCACGAACACCAGCGCCGCCAGCAGATAACCCTGCGCCATGGCGCGGGCGATGTAACGAACGAGAATCATGGCCGACGGCGGCGCAATCGCGGCAGCCACATCAGCACCGTCAACAAGGCAAATCCCAGCAGGGGCAGCAGCAACACACCCGGCCACGGCGCGAGCTGACCATCCTCCACCCAATCCATGAACAGAACCAGCAGGTTGTAGTACACCATGCACCCGAGCAAGCCCACAGCCAGATTGCCCGAGCGGCTGCGCCGCGGCGGCATGCGGCTGATGGGCAAGCCCAACAAGCCTAACAACAGCGTGGAAAGCGGCGCCGCAATGCGCCACTGCAACTCGGCCAGATCCTCAAGACTGTCAGAACTGGCCAACTCCCGGGTGCTGGTGGCTTTACGGCGTTTACGCACGCTTGTCTGTTCGTCTTTCAGGCGCAGTGCCAGTGTGCGGTAGCTGATCACAACGTCGCTGCCCATCGTGTCGCCGCTGGCGGAATCAAGCTGGTAGTAATGCCCGTCCTGGAATTCCAGTACCTGCCGACCGCTGGCGTCGGTGACCTGCCGAACCCGTTGCGCGAACACCACGCTGTCGGACTGGCCACCTCCATCGGCGTGAGTGAATACCTGCAGCCGTTCGTCGCCGTCGGCCGCCTCGCTGAACATCACCACTTCGCCCGCAAAATCGGCATAAAACCGCATCGGCGGCAGGCGCTTGAGCTCAAACCGGCTGTCGGCACCGGCCTGCAGCCGGTACAGCGTCTGGTAAACCTGCGGTCGCATGGCCAACGATGCCAGCGCCACCACCAGGGCCACGGGTATCGCCAGCCACAACACGGCTCCGAACAACCAGCGCTCGCCCAGTCCGCTTGCCGCCAGGGCAGTGGTCTCGTGGTCCCGCTGCAAGCGGCCCAGGCCCAGGGCAACCGACAGCAGCAAGGCCATCGGCACGATCGCGTCCAGGCTGACGAACAACTTCAGCCCGACCAACAGCAGCGCCACGCTGCCGGGCAAGGTGCCACTGGCCGCCTCGCCCAGGAAGCGCGCCGAGCTGTACCCAGTGAACACGAGCAGCAAGCTGCCACAAACGACCGCGAACGGGCTTGCCAGCTCGCGTAGCAAATAACGTCGAATAATCATGGCGCCGGCGGGTTGCAAGACGACGATGTAGCGGGCCGGCAGTCTAGCAGATCGGTCAGACTCGGCCGCTCTGCTAGACTGCCCGCCCCCACCGGCGGGCTAGCAGGCGACTGTCATGGGCACCCCGCCATCACGCACGACAGCTTCACCATCCGTAACGTCGTGCGACAGGCCACGCCATTCTCTCCGCGGAGTTCCGTTAACCTCATGCAGGCTGTCATTTTGAGTGCCGGTCAGGGCCGGCGTCTGCTTCCCCTTACCGCCGATCGCCCGAAATGCCTGATCGATCTGCACGGCAAAACCCTGCTCCAGTGGCAACTGGACGCATTGCTTGAGGCCGGTATCGGCCCCATCACCGTGGTAACCGGCTATGCCAGCGAGGCGGTAGAGGCGGTATTGGCCAAGCACTACAGCAGGCAACCGGTGCGGGTGCAGTTCAACCCCTTTTTCCAGGTAGCGGATAATCTGGGCAGTTGCTGGATCGCTCGGGAAGCGTTTTCCGACCAACTGCTGCTCCTGAATGGCGACACCGTGTTCGAACCGGCGGTGGTGGCGCGGGTGCTCGGCGCGCCGGCCACCCCCATCCGGCTGACCATCGACCGCAAGGCGCAGTACGACGATGACGATATGAAAGTCATTGTCGATGGCGAGCGGCTGCTGCGCATCGGCAAACACCTGCCCGCCGATGCCGTCGACGCCGAGTCGATCGGCATGCTGCGCTTCAGCGCCGACGGCGCGCGACATTTTCAGCATGCAGTGGAACTGGCCCTGCGCGAGCCGGACGGCCTGCGCTGGTGGTATCTGTCCGTAATCGACCGCCTGGCTGACCAGAACCTCGTCAGTACCTGCAGCGTTGAAGGCTTGCGCTGGGCCGAGGTTGATTTTCCACGCGACCTCGACGCCGCGCGGGCAGTAGTCATGCAGGTTTAGATCGCCGGGTGTAGCGGCACAAGGACGTGCCGCCGGTTCAACGCCTACAAGGCGTTGAACCGTGAGGAAACCGAAAATCACACTTTTCGATTTCCAGGGTCTGAGAAGTCCAGGACGGACTTATTCAGACTTTCAACAGTCGCTGCACCAGATCGAAATCGGCGACCGAATCCACGTCCACCGCGGCCTGTGGATCGTCCAGCAGCACAGCGCCCAAACTGGCGCCAACCTGCCGCGACAGGCGATCAAGGCCCGCCTCCAGCGTCAATCGGCCAAGCGCATAAGCCGCCAGGGTGCCAATCCCCAGGGCGGCGGCAATTCTCTGCGGCCGCTTGCGCTCACTCTCGACGCGTTGCCAGAACTCCGGCGCCCGGCGTCCCTCGGGGGTAAGGAAGGCAAACAAATTGCAACCGCAGTAGGCGCCGCCGCGAAAACGCAGCGCGGTGCGCCGCGATTGCGGAAAGGCCGCCTGCACCGCGGCGTGAAGTGCAAGACCGACGAGCGCATCCTTGCCACTTTCGAGCGCGGCGGCACAAAACTGGTCCACCCATGAAGCCCGCAACAAGGCATGGTCCGACGTGGTGAGCAGCACCGGCACATCCCCAGGCAGCGCCGCCAGCGCCCGCAGCGCGCTTTGACTCGGCGAGCCGGCCGGCGCCACCCAGGCAAGTTCACCACCGGCAACCCGCGCCGCCAGGGGCGCGCAACTGGCAAGAACGGCGGCTTCGGGGCCAACCAGCGTAACGCCAGCCACCGCCGTGCTGGCGGCCAGCGCATCCAGAACGCGCATCAGCATCGGTTGCCCGGCCACTGACGCCAGGGCCTTCGAGGGCACACCCGCGTGACGCGCCACCGGGTCATCGGGACCACGGTCGCCGGCCAGCACCACGGCGTGGAACGGACCGCTCACAGGGGTTTCGTGTAAACGCGATAGCGCTTGTAACAACGGCTGCCCAGCGATTCGATGATGCTTCGCATGCCGCGGTTGTCGTCCAGTATCCATGACATCTCGGCCCGCGTGGCACCGCGCCGCAGCGCCGCCTTGCGCGCCGCATCGATCACCAGCATGGCCAGCGCCGTCCCCAGGCGCGTGCGTTGATGGCGCTGACGCACGCCCATCAGGGCCACCCGCACGGTCTTGGGGTGGCGCACCTTGAGCCGCCATAGCAATTTGGCCCAACCAAACGGCAGCAGGCGGCCGTTCAAGCCGGCAATCGCCTCATTGATATTGGGCAGCATGGCAAGCATCGCCACCGGTTCGCCGTCCACTTCGGCAATCTGCACAAAAGCCGGGTCCACCAGCCAGCGCAGCATCGATCCCAGCGCCTTGAATTCGGCCTCGGTGAACGGCACAAAGCCCCAGTTACCCAGCCACGCGTCGTTGAAGATATCGCGCAGGATCTCGATGTCGCGACCCATATTCTTATAGTCAATGGGTCGCAACTGGACTTTGCCACGCTCGCGTTCAAGCACCCGCTGCGCCGCCAGCGGGAACTGGAAATCGGTATCCACGATGTAGGCCAGAAGATCCTTAGCCTTGACATAGCCCTGTTCGACAAGCCTGGCTGCGTAATAGGGCAGCGCATGACCCATCATCACCATCGGTGGCGCATCAAAGCCGTCGACCAACAAGCCACATTCTTCGTTAATGGACAGGTTGAACGGACCGCGAACCTCGGTCATGCCCTGTTCACGCAGCCAACCTTCCGCGCGCGCAAGCAATGCGGCAAAAACAGCCGGATCATCCTGTGCCTCCAGCAGGCCGAAATAACCGACCCGCTCACCGTGCGTCTGCTCATAAAGGCGGTCCACCTGAGCGGTAATGCGGCCCACCAGCTCGTTGCCACGATAGGCCAGCCAGCCCTGGTAGAAGGCATGTTCGAACAGAGGGTTCCGCGGCGACAGTAACTCGTGACGCTCTGCCATCAGCGACGCCACGGCGTGAGGATCGTCGCGATAAAGCCGCTGCGGCAGCGACCAGAACTCACGCATGGCAACCTTGCCGTGCAGCGGCTCGATGCGTAAATCAGCCGCCTTATTCACGCCGCAGGCGGCCGGAAACTGAACATTCAAATCCTTGCATAAGCATGCGAAGACCGTAATGGAAGCGAAGCAAAATTGGGGGGCGATATACGCCCCCAGTGTTATATGCGCTATATTCCGCGGCAATTTTATGCCGCGCTTTCGCGCTTTACCCGCTCATCGGGCACAGACGCCAACCGCCGGAGTCGATTTGCTTGCAGCATCAGCGCAGATAATGCCCGTTGTTTGGCCCGCAGGCTGCTCGCGGTGCTCAGGATCGCAGGCATGAACGCCACTGCGGTAAAATTCGGGGACCCCGAAACCCGTATCGCCCACTGCGGCGCCTGGACCGTGCTGCTGCGCCCGCGACAAGTAACCCTGGGCGCCCTGGTACTGGTGTGCGAGGAGCCGGTGGCCGCGTTCGGGCAGGTCAGCGCCCAGGCATTTGCTGAACTGCGCGAGGTCACTCAGGGGATCGAGCGCATGCTGCAACGTGCCTTCACCTACGACAAGATCAACTACCTAATGCTGATGATGGTGGACCCAGACGTGCATTTTCATGTGCTGCCGCGCTATGCGCAGGCCCGGCAATTTGCCGGGCTGACGTTTACCGACCCGGGGTGGCCGAATCCGGCCGACCTGGCGGGCGACCACCCGCTCGGTGGCGAGGTCCGGGCAAACCTTGTGTCGCACCTGAGGGGAATGTGGGAGTGAGTGGCGCGCTGCGCGCGGCGCCGCTCCAGGCCCAGGAACCCCACGCCGACCTCGCGCACCAGCCAACTCCCACACGCAACACGCTGGCGCTGCGTTTCGCGGATTTTGACACCCTGACCGGCGCACTTGATTACGCCGCCCAGGGCGTGACCGGCAGCAATTTCTACGACGCCCGTGGCGAGCTGTCGCTAACGCTTCCCTACCGAGACTTGCGTCAGCAGGCGCTGGAACTTGCCCAGCGCTTTGCCGGCCTCAATCTGCAGCGACAGTCACGGGTGGCACTGGTCGCCGAAACCGACGCCGACATCGTGCGACTGTTCTTTGCCTGCCAGTACGCCGGCCTGGTACCCGTACCATTACCTGCCGCCGTCCACCTGGGCGGGCGCGAAGCCTACGTGCGGCAACTGCGCGCGATGCTCGAAAGCTGCGACGCCAGTGTTGCCGTCGCGCCCGCGGGCTTTGTCGACATGCTGCACATGGCGGCGAGCGACATGGACCTGGCTTTTTGTGGCACGCCCGCGCAGTTCGGGCAACTGGCCCCAGCGCAATTGATGCCGCAGGCGGCAACCGCCGATGAACTTGCCTATTTGCAGTACACCTCCGGCAGCACCCGCTTTCCGCGCGGGGTGATGATCACCCACCGGACCGTGATGCAGAACCTGCAGGGCATCGTCCGGCATGGCCTGGGCCTGGGCGACGACGACCGGTTCATGTCCTGGCTACCCTTTTATCACGACATGGGACTGGTCGGACTGGTGTTCTCGCCACTCGCCGCGCAGCGCTCGGTCGACTATCTGGGGACCCGCGATTTCGCCATGCGTCCCCGGCAATGGCTGGCACTGATGTCTCGCAACCGCGCCAGCATTTCCTTCAGTCCACCGTTTGGTTACTCCCTGGTTTCACGGCGCCTGCGCCCTACCGATGTGGCGCTGTATGACCTGTCGGCCTGGCGTATCGCCGGGGTCGGGGCCGAGACCATTCGCGCGGAAACGCTGGAGCGTTTCGCTGCCACCTTGCACGGTAGTGGTTTTCAATCGAACGCTTTTCTCCCCTGCTACGGGATGGCCGAATGTTCGCTCGCGGTCAGTTTTGCCCCGCTGGGACAGGGCGTCGAAGCCGACACAGTGGACGCCAAAGCGCTCGGGAATCAGCGCGTTGCCCGTCCGGCCGCTGATCCGGTCGAAAACACCAGCTGCTTCGTAAATTGCGGCGAGGTGTTGCCCGAACACCGACTGGAAATCCGCGACGCGTCCGGACGTCGGCTACCCGACCGCCGTTGTGGCACGATTTTCGTTCAGGGTCCGAGCGTCATGTCCGGCTATTTCGGCGACGCTGAGGAAACTGCCCGTGTGCTTTCGGCCGATGGCTGGCTGAATACCGGTGACGTGGGTTATCTCGCCGATGGCCGGCTGTTTGTCACGGGCCGCGAGAAAGACCTGTTCATCATCAACGGACGCAATATCTGGCCGCAAGACCTCGAATTTCTGGCCGAACAGCAACCGGAGTTGCGTCCGGAAGATGCTTCGGCGTTTGCGGTGCCTGATGCCGATGGGAGTGATCTGGCCGTTCTCGTCGTGCAGTGTCGTGAGCAAGACCCGCTGCGGCGCATAGACCTGGTAACGCGCCTGCAAGGTCTGGTCAAGGCAGAACTCGGCATCCCCTGCTTCACAGAACTGGTCCCCCCGCACACCTTGCCGCGCACGTCGTCCGGCAAACTGTCGCGCTCGGGTGCCCGGCGCGACTTCATGAACCGTAACGACGTAGGCACAGTGAAACCGGGCGTTATCGCCCAAAGCATTGCCTAATGCCGATCCCGGCACGGTCGCCATCACTGGCGCCACAGGCTTTGTCGGCAGCGCCATTGCCCGGCACCTTGCAGGCCGGGGCTGGCGTCTGCGCTTGCTGGCTCGACCCGGCTCCGAGTCTCGTCTGACGCGCCTGGAGTGCGCCCAAACCGTACCTGGCTCCCTCACCGACCCTGACGCACTGCGGCGCCTGCTGGACGGAGCCGACGCGCTGGTGCATTGCGCCGGTGCCGTACGTGGTGCCACGCGCGCGGATTTCGACCGGGTCAACGTCCGCGGCCTTGCCGCGCTGCTCGATGCCGCGGAAGTACGACAGCAACTGCGCGTTGTTCACATCTCGTCCCTGGCCGCACGCGAGCCGCAGCTTTCAGACTATGCTGCCAGCAAGCAAGCCGGCGAGACGCTCCTGATAAAGCGCTTACCCTCAATGCGGCGGGTGGTATTGCGCCCCCCCGCTATCTACGGCCCGCAAGACCGTGAACTCAGGCCACTGCTGGAACGAATGGCCCGCGGGCTGGCGCTCGTTCCCGGGCGGCACGAGGCCCGCTTCTCGCTACTGCACGTGGATGACCTTGCCGCCGCGGTCGGCTGTCTGTTGGCGCAGCCAACAAGCTGGGGGCAGACGCATGAACCTGACGATGGCCACCCTGACGGCTACACCTGGCCGGAGCTGATCGCGGCGGTGGCCCGTGTGACAAATCGCCCGGCTCGGGCCCTGCGTGTGCCTGGCACGCTTTTGAAAGCGATCGGGGCATGCAACGAATGGACTGCGCGACTGATCGGCGGCGCACCCATGCTCAACCGCGGGAAAGCACGCGAACTGCTGTGGTCAAACTGGGTCGCCCGCGGCAATGCCAGCCTCGCTGGTAGCGGCTGGCAGCCTCAGTTTGACCTTGATCGCGGGCTGCGAGACACGCTGGACCACCGTTTCCACAACGTCTGACCAGAGGCCGGGCGGGCTATACTCGTGTTAATTGAAGCCGCGATTACAGGCGAGCTGGAGGACATAATGGCAGTCAGCGCGCAGCGCATCCTTGAAACCCTGAAAGAACGCCTGACATCCCTCACCGAGGGCAAGGATGTGGCCGCTGGCACCGACCTGGTCGGGGACCTCGGGCTCGACTCCTTGCAGATCATGGAACTTCTGATGGAAATGGAAGACAGTTTTGACGTATCGATTCCGGTCAACGTCGTCGCCGACGCGCGGACCGTGGGCGATCTGGTCCTTGCAGTCCAAAAGCTGCTGAACTGAACCTCCGGAACCTGTACGTGGGACTGTTCGACAAACTGGCCAGCGCCGCGGCCGTGCGCCGCGACGTGGTCAGCGACGGCGGCCTGGTTCCGTTTGGCGTCACAGTGGAGCGCCTGCTGTCACCCACGGAAGGCCTCGTGGCTGGCCGGCGGGTGATTCTGGGCGGCACCAATAATTACCTTGGTCTGACTTTCGACCAGGACTGCATCGAAGCAGGCGTTGCGGCGCTGCGCGCCGAAGGCACCGGCACCACCGGCTCGCGCATGGCGAACGGCAGCTACGCTGGCCACCTGGCGCTGGAACGCGAAATCGCGGACTTCTACGGCTGGCCCCACGCCATCGTGTTCTCCACCGGCTACCTTGCCAATCTGGGCATGATCGGCGCACTGGCCGGCCCGGGAGACGTTCTGGTCATCGACGGCGACAGCCATGCCAGCATCTACGATGGCTGCCGTCTGTCAGGCGCCGAAGTTATCCGCTTTCGCCATAACAACCCGGCCGATCTTGATCGCCGGCTCACACGGCTCGGAGCGCAGGCCAGGAATGCCCTAGTGATCGTGGAAGGCATTTACAGCATGCTCGGCGACCAGGCACCGCTCGCCGAGATTGTGGCCATCAAGCACCGTCACGGTGCGCTGCTGATGGTGGACGAGGCGCATTCGCTTGGCGTGCTTGGCGAACAGGGGCGTGGTCTGTGCGAGGCAGCCGGCGTTATGGAGGGTGTCGATTTCGTGGTCGGCACCTTCAGCAAGAGCCTTGGCGGTGTCGGCGGTTTTTGTGTCAGCGCACACGCCGAGCTCGGTTTAGTGCGCTACACGAGTCGCCCGTACATCTTTACCGCGTCACCGTCTCCGGCGACGGTGGCCTCGACCCGCGAAGCGCTGGCGGTTTTGCGCCGCCAGCCGCAGCTGCGGGAGCGGCTATGGCAAAACGTGACGCAGCTGCACGGCGGATTGACGGCGCTCGGCTTCGTGCTTGGAGCGGCACCCAGCCCGGTGCTGGCGCTCATGCGCGAGAGCCGCGATCAGGCCCTCGCCGATTGGCAGCAACTTCTGGATGCGGGGGTATATGTAAACCTGATGGTGCCGCCGGCCACACCAGGCGGCATCAGTTTGTTGCGCTGCAGCATCAGCGCCGCGCACACGCCAGAGCAAATCAAGCACATTCTTAGCGCCTTCGCGGGCTTGCCACGCGCCCAGCTGCCAACGGGGCAGGCAGCCCTGGTATGAGCCAAGCCGCTCGGCGGCCGGCCGCGGCGGCGCCCTGCCCGCTCATCACACCGGTTCGGTTTGAGGTTTCGCCCGGCCAAGTGCCCAGCGCGCAACCCCCAGTACGCATTTTCCTGGGTACGGAACCGGCGCAGCACCGTGCCGAGCGGGTGTTTATGTATGCGCTGCATCAGGTCCGTGATCCGGCCCGGGTGTATGAGGTATACCGCATGTCGCGCCTGGCGGGCTTCGATCAGGGTCGTTGGCGAACCGGCTTCACCAATTTCCGCTTCGCCATTCCACAGCTCGCCGGCAGCATCGGTCGGGCTATTTATAACGACGTTGACCAGATATATACCGGCGATCCTGGAACGCTATTCGACTTGCCCATGGGCGACGCTGGCTACCTCGCCCTGACTGCCGCGGACACCGCCGTCATGCTTCTCGACTGCGCGCGGATGGCAGTCGTGTGGACCCTGGAACGGGCCCAGCGTCTGGACAAAAAGAACCTGCTCGAACTCGCCGCCGAGCAACGCGGCCTGTGGGCGCCACTACCGACCCAATGGCATGCTCGCGACACCGAATACCAAGCCGGCTTCACGCAGTGCCTGCACTACACGGCGCTCAACCTGCAACCCTGGCAGCCAGCACCGGACCAGTATTCCTACCACCCACACCCACTGGGCGAGTTGTGGCTGGACCTCGAACGCAGCGCGGATGCCGCGGGATACCAAATATTCAGCGCCCAGGCACCCAGCCATGCATTTGCCGATGGGGCCGCGCGTCTGGCAAGTGCTCCGCACCATGTCGCACCCGCCGATTTGGCCGACTTCGCCCGCCTCACTGGCAGCACCGAGGTGGCAACCCTGGGCCCGCTCGACCTCAATGCCGTTGCCGGCATGTCCGCACGTCCGCTGCGGCCGGAAATACTGGGCACCGCCACGGCCGACCTGATCGTCTTTGCCAGACTTGATCAATGCCCAGCAGATGATTTGCCCTGGCTGATTGAGGCCGTGTTTGCCGGCGCACGCAAAGCGGTGTATCTGATGGTGGACCGGGCGGCCGCGCAGGAACCGGCCAACGACGACGCCTATTGGCGATGGCTGCTGCAACGAGTCGCCCGCCGTCATCCCGGTCGCTGTTGGCGGATTGACCTTCTGGACGCTGCGGGCCACTGCCAGCGCAGCCTTGCGGCGGACTTTGCCGCGCGTAACAGCCGCCCAAACGTGTGGCTGCTATACGGCAAGCACGCTGGCGATAACGCCCAGCTTGACGTGCTCGCCGCCGAGCTCGCCTGGCCCACGCAAGTGCGGCGTTTGCACTTTTCGATACTGTCGCGCTTGCCTGGCTGGTTCAAAGGGGCCAGCCGTTGCGGCCTGCAAGGCAGCAATCCAGCGCTCGCGCCGCCGTGGCCGAGTCTCGTGCTCGCCGCCGGGCGACGCAGTGGCAGCGTCGCCCGCTGGATCGTGCGTCAAAGCGGTGGTTCGACCCGCAGTGTACTGATCGGGCGACCCAGGGCGCCGCTAGCGGCCTTTGATCTGGTGCTGACCACGCCGCAATACGGCCTGCCGGCGCGCAGCAATGTTCTGCACCTGCCGGTTCCGCTAGGTCGACTGGCGGTACTGGACGCCACCGTGCTGGACCAGTGGCGCGAGCGCTGGTCGGCTCTGCCCCGGCCATGGATCGGGCTGCTGGTCGGCGGCGATCGGGCGCCGTACCGGCTCGACCCGGCCGCCGCCAGACGCCTCGGCGAGGCTGCGAGCACGCTGGCCACGACCACCGGCGGCAGTCTGTTGGTAACCACCGGACCTCGCACCCGCCCGGCGGCTGCCGACGCATTATTCGCGGCCGTGCCGGCGTCGGCATTCCGACACCGCTATGCGGCGGGACAGACGGACAATCCTTACCCCGCTCTGCTTGCACTGGCCGATCAGTTCCTGGTCACCGGCGACAGTGCCTCGATGCTGGGCGAGGCGGCTGCAACCGGCAAACCGCTGGCCGTGTTTCCGCTCTGCGCTCAGCGCGGGCCCGTCCAAGGCTTGTTCCGCTGGCTGGAACGTCGCCTGGGCCTGATCGAACGCGCCGTCGGCAGTCGCGGCACAGCGCGCCAGCAAAACGCCCTGGGCCGCGCCTACGACCGCCTGCTTGCAGCCGGCATCGTCAGTCGCGAACGCGATCTGTCGGCGCTGCGACAGGCACTGGGCGTGGTTACCCTTCCTGACCAACCGGCAGCACCACTGCTCAGCCCGGCCCTGCTCGGCCGCGCCCAGCGTGAAGGCGTGGAGCGGGTACGTGAATTGCTTGCCGCCGGACACACCAAATACTGAATCTATGCCCGAGCTTCGTTACCTGGACCAGAAATGCCTGGATGCGCTAGACGCCGCGTATTTTCAGGCTCGCCGGCCGTTTCCGTGGGTCAATCCGGACGCGCTGCTGACCGCAGACGCGTTTCAGATCCTGCATGAAACGCTACCGGACGTGAGCCTGTTCGAGCAGAAATTCGGCGCCGAGCGTAAACACGGCCAGCAAAGCCACGACCGCTATGCCTTGGATTACAGGCCCGATCTTGCGCTAGACACCGTCTGGCACGATTTTGTGGCCGAGCTGAACAGTACGGCCTACCAGGCTTTCCTCACGCGTATGCTCGGCGTACGCAGCGTCAGCCTGTCCTACCACTGGCACTACACGCCAAACGGCTGCTCGGTGTCGCCGCACTGCGATGCCAAACGCAAGCTCGGTTCACAAATTTTCTATTTCAATACTGAACAGGACTGGGATTCGTCGTGGGGTGGGCAGACGCTGCTATTGGAGGCCGGCCATGCGCTGAAGCCGGATTCGGCCCCGGGGATGGAGGACTTCACGCGTATCACCGCTAGCGAGGTCATCGGCAACCGCAGCCTGCTGTTCGCCCGGACCGACCACTCATGGCATGCGGTGCGGGAAATCCACTGCCCGCCGCAGGCCCTGCGCAAGGTGTTCATCGTGGTGATCGAGGCCGGTGGCGTCGCCGCCTGGTGGCGACGTAAACGCGGACCGAGCCGCTATTGAATACCGCCGCCAAGGTGCCACGCCTGGCCTTGCTGATCTCGGGCCTGGGCCTGGGCGGCGTACAGCGCACCATGCTCACTCTGGCCGGTGGCCTGGCCGACCGGGGCCTGGCCGTCGATCTGCTGGTTCCGGATGATCGTGGTCCGTTTCGACGTCTCATACCGGCCAACGTGCGTCTGGTGAACCTTTCCCGGTGGTGGCTTCGCGTGCCCGTGATCCGCGCCCGCAAACGGCGCAAGGCGCTGCTGATGGCGCCGGCCATCGCCGATTACCTGCGCCGGGAACGCCCGGACGCACTGCTGAGCGCCTCCCATTACGTGAATTTGGCCGCCCTGTGGGGCCGCGGGCTGGCCGGCACCAGCACGCGCCTGGTCATCAGCCAGCGCACGCAGCTGTCGGTGGCCATCACCAACAGCAAACTGCCGCTACTGCGACGCCGGCCGCTACTGGCCTGGATGACGCGCCGTTATTACCCGCGCGCCGATGCCATCGTGGCGGTATCCGATGGCGTGGCCGATGATCTGGCCGAGGTCGCCCACCTTCCGCGCGCGCGCGTCGTCACCGTCTACAACCCGACCGATCTGGCCTACATCGCCACCTGCGCTGCGCAGCCCGCGCCGCACCCGTGGCTGGAAGACGGCGGCGCACCGGTCATCGTCGCCCTCGGTCGCCTGGCGGCGCAGAAGGACTTCGCCACGCTGTTGCGGGCCTTTGCGCAGATGAGGGCCACCCGCCCGGCACGGCTGCTGATCCTGGGTGAGGGCCGCCTGCGACCGCAGCTGGAAGCGCTGGCCCGGGAGCTTGGTGTCAGCGACGCCGTGGCACTGCCCGGCTACGCCGAAAACCCGTTTGCGGCCCTGGCCCGGGCGCGGCTGTTCGTTCTCTCGTCGCGCTACGAAGGCCTGCCGGGGGCGCTGATCCAGGCGCTGGCCTGCGGCTGTCCAGTGGTCAGCACCGATTGTCCTTCGGGACCACTGGAGATCCTGGATCATGGGCGTTATGGCCGGCTGGTCCCGGTGGGGGATGCCGATGCACTCGCCGCCGCCATGCGCGCGACCCTTGAGGAAACGCCGGATCCGAACCGCCAGCAAGCCCGCGCTGCGCATTTCTCCGTGGACCGGGCCGTGGATGCCTATCTGGACCTGATGCTCGGTGAGCGCGCTGCCGCTTTCAAGCGCACGGCGGCTTGAGGGACTCGTGGCTCGGATCGCCATCTTCGTGTCGTCCTGGCCGCACGGTGCGATTCAGCGGCTGATGCTGAATCTGGCCGAGGAATTCGCCGCCGCCGGGCACCGGATCGACCTGCTGGCGCCGCGCGGCAGCGCGCCGACCGAGGGCCTGCCGGCCAACATGCACCTGGTCACGCTCGCACCACGGCGGTCGACTCTGCCTGGCGTTGGCCGGCACAAGCGCTGGTTCGTGCCAGTCGCCCTGCCGGCGCTGGCGCGCTACCTGCGCCGCGCTCGACCGGCTGCGCTGCTCAGCGGTGGCGAGTGGCCAAATGTAGTCGCGCTGGCCGCCCGGCGCCTGGCGGGTAGTTCGACGCGCGTGGTGGTGTCCGAGCACGTCCATGTTGGCGCCGACACCGCCGGCGCCGCGCAGCGCAAGCCCCGCCGCCTGCTGCCTGGGCTCATGGCGCGGCTTTACCCGGGCGCCGACGCCATCGTCGCGGTGTCCGAAGGCGTGCGCCAGGATCTGCTGGCGCGCTTTCCCCTGCCACCGGCGCGGGTCCACACCGTCTACAACCCGGTCATCACGTCGGCGCTGCTGGCCGCGCGCGACGCGCCACTGGACGACCCCTGGTTCGTGCCGGGCGCGCCGCCGGTGCTGCTCAATGTGGCGCAACTGCGCGTCC
>CAZZHF010000009.1:0-20591 GCA_964653545.1 uncultured Gammaproteobacteria bacterium
GTACCGGTAACGGCCGTCCACCCCAGCACCGGTGGCGCCGCGCCGGCCGCGCCCCCCATCACGATGTTCTGCGGCGTAGCACGCTTAAGGTAGGCGGTATAGATAACGGCGTAACCAATCAGCGACGCAAATGTCAGCACCGCCGTCAGCAGATTAACCCACACCACCAGCAGGACCATCGACAGCACGGCGAGCACCCCGGCAAACACCAGGGCATCGGACGGGCTGATGCTGCCGGTCGGCAACGGTCGATTACGCGTACGGTCCATCTGCGCGTCGACCCTGGCATCAATGACCTGATTGATCACCGCCGCCGACGAGGCAGCCAGGAAAATACCCAAGTTGCCGGCCAGCAACGCGTTCAGCGGCACCATGCCAGGCACCGCCAGCAGCATGCCGACCACCGCCGTGAAGCAGATCAGCGCTACGACCCGCGGCTTGCACAGCTCCAGATATTCGCGCCACAGCGGCAGGCCCGGTTCGACCAGCGGTACGGATTCAGACACGTTTCGCCCCGGCGCGGTACAAAGTGTGGGTCAGCGTCAGCAGCGCCAACAGCAGCAGCGCCGCGACCGCATTGTGCGCTACCGCCACCGACAAGGGCAGGTGTAACCACACATTGCTGGCTCCAAGGGTGACTTGCGCCAGGAGCAGAAGCAGGACCGCCGCTGCCACAACGCGCAGCGCGCCCGCTTCGCGGCGCAACGTCGCGATGCTCAGACCCGCAAGGCACAACAAAGTCACCACCGCCCATGCGCGATGCATCATGTGGATTGCCACTCGGGCCGAACTATCCAGAACACCGAACTCGTAGTTCACGCCAAGACCGCGCCACAGGACGAAGCCATCGGCGAGATCCATCGGCGGCCACCACTGCCCCATACAGGTAGGGAATGTCGGGCAGGCCAGCGCCGCATAATTGGCGCTGGTCCAGCCACCGAGCGCAATCTGCAGGGTCAGCACGGCGACCCCCAGCAGCGCCAGGCGGCGCAGGAGTCGGGGCTCGGCCCGGCGCTGCGGCACGAAAGAACGGGCATTCAAATACCCCAGCCACAGCAGGCTAAGTACGCCCAGGCCACCGAGCAAATGGCCCATCACGACCACCGGCTTGAGCAGCAACGTCACCGTCCACATGCCCAGCGCGGCCTGAAAACCAATCAGCGCCAACGTTGCTGTTGCCAACATCCGCCCAGTACGCCGACGCCACGCGGACAGCGTCAAACCCAGCACCGCCAGCCCCAACATACCGGCGGCGTAGCGGTGCACCATCTCCTTCCAGGCCTTGCCGGCTTCCAGTGGCCGGTGCGCAAACGCCTCGCGGGCATGCGCAAGCGCCTGCGGGTCGTTCGGCACCGTCATGTGACCGTAACAGCCTGGCCAATCCGGACAACCCAGGCCAGCATCCGACAAACGGGTGTACGCACCCAGCACCACCACCACCAGGGTCAATACGACGGCGAGCAAGTACGCCAGCGGATGGGCAGCCTGGTGCTGCGATGTCCTGACCACGGTTTCTGGTCCTCAGTTGGGCACGAAACGGCGCAGCAAGTGATCGATATCCCTGCGGGCGGCGCGGCGATCGAAATCCTTGCCGTACCGCAACATGGCGAATCCATGCGGATCGACGAGCATAAAGGCGGTGCTTTGCGGCGATGCGGCAAGCGCCAAGGCAGACAGCAACCTGCCCTGTCCGTCCTCGACTTCGAGCAAGCCAGGCTGCTCGGCCATTTGCTCGCTGCTCAGCGCCTGACCGGGTGGATGCACGTAAACCCTGACCAGGGCATCCTGAAACCGTGGCAGGGAGCGCCAGATCTGGCGCAGGTCGACGAGCGTTCCCCAACAAGCCTCGTCACAGACACCCACCACCACCACCTTCCAGCGACCGGGAACCAGTTGCGCCGCCTCTTGCGGAGCAAGCTGGACCGGTGGATCGATCAGCGAGCCCGACAGTTTGGGAGCCGGACGCCAGGTAAACCCCGCGCTGTAGTATCCCCAGGTAAAAAGCAGCGGCCCGAAGAAAAGCGCGGCCAGACCAATCAGCGCCCAGCGCCCGCGCCAGCGGGACCGCTGTGGTGCATCACTTGGTGCTGAGATTGGCATCCGTAACCCCTGTAGTTTTCAATTCCCTGGCCCGTCGCCGGCCCGCAGCCAGATACACGCCAAGTACCGCCACCGCCAGTCCAAACCACTGCACCGCATAGCCATAATGCCGCTGCGGGGTCATGGCGACCACCGGCCAGTCACGCAAAAAACCATGCGCCGACTCGGCCTCCAACCGCACCACCATCGGGTGCAGATCCAGGCCAAGGGCGGCGTTCAACTCAGACGTATTGATCTCCGCTACCATCCATAGCGGCCCGAAGTGCTCGATGGCGCTACCGGACACAAAGGGAATGTCAACCGGGTGCCCCAAGCTGCCGACCAACGTCACTTCACCACTGGGTGTGTCCCAATCCGCGATATCGCTGCGCCGCGGGCCGCCCGGAAGCCAACCTCTGTCGATCAGAAAAACGCGGTCGCTGCCCGTGATCCGCAGCGGCGTCAGCACATCGTAGCCAACCCTGCCACCGTGTACCTGATTATCGAGCAGCCCTTGCCGGTCGGCGAGAAAATGTCCGCGCAGCATCACGCGCTGCCGCTGGGCAAGCGCCACATGGGGCCCCGCATCGGTCAGATCAAGCGGGGGCACCGCCGCCTGTCGCGCGTCCGCCACCAACATACGGGCCTTGTCCCGGCCACGGGACACTTGCCAGCTTCCCAGAGCCAGCAAAATCGCCAGCGACGCGAGTACAGCCACGGTTGCGGCCCGGCTAGGCCGAAAGCCCGAGTAGCTGCCTTCAGAGCGGAGGAATGACACCAGTGGCGGCCGTTTACGAGCGCAGGGTGGAGCTAGAATGCCCTACTCCCCACGCGATACGAGATTCCACTGTGCTGGTCACCCTGATCATTCTTGCCATGCTCGTGGCAATCCTCTGGGCCCTTGGCTCTGCTGTTTTCGCTCTGCTGGGTCCGCGTCGCGACCCAGACCGGATGGCCCGCGCCCTGACCTGGCGAGTGGGCTTGTCGGTGACCCTGTTCCTGATGCTGATGGGCGGGTTCGCGAGCGGCGTGTTGAAACCACACGCCGTCGCGCCGGCAGCGCCCGCGGCTCAAAGCCAGTAAACGAACACGAACAATCCCAACCAGACCACGTCAACGAAGTGCCAGTACCAGGCGACGGCTTCAAACCCGAAATGGTGCTCCGGCGTGAAGTGCCCCTTCATGCAGCGCAGCGTGATGACGATCAGCATGATGGTACCCAACGTCACGTGGGCACCGTGAAAGCCGGTCAGCATATAAAAGGTTGAACCATAAATGCCGGAGGCCAAGGTCAGGTTCAGCTCATGCATGGCGTGTGCGTACTCGCTGACCTGAAAATACAGAAAGACTGCGCCCAGCAAAACGGTGGCCCACATCCCCAGCACGAGTTGAATGCGGTTGTTCTTAAGCAGGCCCCAATGCGCGATGGTGATGGTCACGCCGCTGCTCAGCAGAATGGCGGTGTTGATCGCGGGCACGCCCCAGGCTGGCACGATACCGGTGGGAATATCAAAGCCCTCGGCCTTGGGTGGGTTCAGCAGGGGCCAGGTCGCCTCGAAGTTGGGCCACAGAAAACTGTGTGAAATCGCCTTCATGACGTCGCCTTCACCGCCCAGCCAAGGCACGGAGAACTGGCGGGCCCATAGCAGGGTGCCAAAAAACGCGGCAAAGAAAAATACTTCCGAGACGATGAACCAGGCCATCCCCCAGCGGTAGGAACGATCCACCTGCTCGTTGTTCTGTCCGGTCTGATTCTCTCGAATCACGTCGCCGAACCAGCCAAAAACCATCACTATAAGCAAAGCCACGCCAGCCAGCAGCGCTAACTTGCCGATGCTGTGGTCATGAAGCCAGTTAACACCGCCAAGAACCATGGTGGTCAGCGCGACTGATCCCACAATCGGCCAGCGCGCGTGTGCCGGTATGTAATAGCCGCCGTGTGCTTGAGCCATCGTCTTGGTCTCCCGAATGCTAGGGTCGAATTTTAGTGATGCAAATAGGAAAGGTCACCGATCAACCCCCCGGTTTGGCGTGGCCGGCGTGATCACCGTGTTCGCCTTTGTGCAGATCAAAGAAGGTGTATGACAGAGTCAGCGTGTTGACGTCATCCGCCAAGGTCGGATCAACGCGAAACAGCACCTTCATGTTCTTCTGTTCACCCGCAGCAAGTTTTTGCTCGGTGAAGCAGAAACACTCGATCTTCTGAAAATGCTTGGCAGCTTGACCGGGCGCCACACTGGGCACCGCCTGACCGGTCACCGCATAACCGGCGCGGTTATGCGCGACGTAACTGGTCTCGGCCATCTCGCCTAAGCGCACCTTCATCCGGCTTACCTTCGGCTTGAAATCCCAGGGCAATTCGGCGTTGACGTTACCTACGAATTCCACCGTTACCTCGCGGCCTGTGGACCCTGCCCCACCGGGCGCAGTCGAACTCGCACCCGAGGTAAGAGCAACGGACTTGCCGTTGATACCCGCCACCTCACACAAGGCGTTGTACAGGGGCACCAGCGCGAAACCGAAACCGAACATCACGCCAACCGCCAACAACAGGCGGCGTACCGTGCGCCCTACCGATGCGGAACGATTTGTATCCGGCATGGCGCTAGGCCGACTGGATGTAGATGGTGATGGCGTAAACAGCCATCACCACCAGGACCAGCGTCAGCAGCAAGGTACGGCTCGGACGCCGCCGGTTCCGGGCGCCAGTGGGCGGCATGGTTAGTGAATTTCCGGCGCCGTGGCGAAGGTGTGGTAAGGCGCCGGAGACGGCACGGTCCACTCCAGCCCGTGGGAACCTTCCCATACCCGGTCCGTGGCCTTGGCGCCGCCGCGTATGGTCTTGACGACGATGTAAACAAACAGCAGCTGCGACAGACCAAATACAAAGCCACCGATACTGATGATGCTGTTGAAGTCCGCGAACTGCAAAGCATAATCGGGGATACGGCGCGGCATACCCGCCAGACCCACGAAGTGCATGGGGAAGAACAGTACGTTGATGGAAATCGCCGATATCCAGAAATGCAGCTTTCCGAGGCGCTCGTCATACATGTGGCCAGTCCACTTCGGCAGCCAATAGTAGGTGCCCGCCATCAAACCGAAGATAGCGCCTGGCACGAGAACGTAATGGAAATGCGCCACCACGAAATAGGTATCGTGGTATTGCATGTCCGCCGGAGCGATGGCCAGCATCAGGCCGGAGAATCCACCGATGGTAAACAGGAATACGAAGGCAATGGCAAACAGCATCGGCGTTTCAAATGTGATGGAGCCACGCCACATGGTAGCCACCCAGTTGAATACCTTCACGCCGGTCGGCACCGCGATCAGCATGGTGGCGTACATGAAGTACAACTCTCCGGCCACCGGCATGCCGGTGGTGAACATGTGATGCGCCCAGACAATAAATGACAAGAAGGCAATCGAGGATATGGCATACACCATCGAGGCATAGCCAAATATCCGCTTGCGTGAAAACGTTGGAATGATTTCCGATACCACGCCGAATGCCGGCAGGATCATGATGTAGACCTCGGGATGCCCGAAGAACCAGAACACATGCTGGAACAGCACCGGGTCGCCCCCGCCCGCGGCGCTGAAAAAGCTGGTTCCAAAGTGACGATCGGTCAGCATCATGGTGACAGTACCGGCGAGCACCGGCATCACGGCAATCAAAAGAAACGCCGTGACCAACCAGGTCCACGCGAACAGCGGCATTTTCATCAAGGTCATGCCCGGCGCGCGCATATTCAGCACCGTGGCAATGACATTGATGGCACCCATGATCGAGGACATGCCCATCAAGTGGACCGAGAAAATAAAGATATCCGTGGTGTTGGGGGCAAAGGTGGTCGACAGGGGCGCATAAAAGGTCCAACCGAAGGCCGGTGCGCCACCTTCCAGGAACCAGGTGCTCATCAGCAGGGTGAAGGCAAACGGCAGCAGCCAGAAGCTCCAGTTATTCATCCGCGGCAGCGCCATGTCGGGCGCGCCGACCATCATCGGAATCATCCAATTGGCAAAACCGGTCCAGGCCGGCATCACGGCGCCGAACACCATGATCAGGCCATGCATGGTGGTCAGCTGGTTGAAGAACTGGGGCTCCATCAGTTGCAGGCCCGGCTGGAACAGCTCCAGACGTATAAGCATGGCCAGCGAACCGCCAGTCAGGAACATGATCAGCGCCAGCCACAGATACAGGGTGCCGATGTCCTTGTGGTTGGTGGTAAACAGCCACCGGGACAGTCCACGCGCGGGACCGTGATGGTGTTCGATTTCGTGAGCCAGGCTGGACATGGCGGATCTCCGGACCTTAAGTCTTTAGGGTTGGCGTGATGGTTTGCGCGGGATTGCGGTTCAGCGCGCTGCTTTGATCTGGGCGGGCTGGACGTAATCACCGGTGGTATTGCCGAAGGAGTTACGTTCGTAGCTGATGACGGCCGCCAGATCCACGTCGTTCAGCTGCGCCCCGAACGCCTGCATACCGGTACCCGGCTTGCCGTGCAAAACAATGTCCATGTGGCCTTCGACCGGCCCCGTGACCAGGGGACTGCCCACCAGCGACGGGAATGCCGGCGGAATTCCCTGGCCGTTCGGCTGGTGACAGGCAACACAGTAGGTACCGTAGACCGTCTTGCCGCGCTCCATCAGCTCATCCGAGGTCCATTCCCGGTCCGCGCCACTGAGCGCGGCCTCCGCCTCGGCCTTCTTGCCTGCCAACCAGGCCTCATAGTCCTCCGGCGTCTTGGCCTCCACCACGACTGGCATGAAACCGTGATCCTTGCCGCACAACTCGGTGCACTGGCCGCGGTAAATGCCGGGCTGCGGAACATTGGTCCAGGCGTCGTTGATGAAACCGGGAATCGCATCCTGCTTCCAGCCAAAGGCCGGCACCCACCAGGAATGGATCACATCGGCTGACGTGATGACGAACCGCACCTTGGTATTGATCGGGATGACCAGCGGTTCGTCCACCTCCAGCAGGTAGTTCTCAACCGAACTGGGGTCACCCTTGATGGCATCGCGGCTGCTGGCCGCCAGGTTACTGAAAAAACTGACTCCCTGATCAAGGTATTCGTACTGCCAGCGCCACTGGTAACCGGTGACCTTGACGGTGAGTCCTGGATCGGAAGCGTCTTCCAGTTCAATCAGCGCGATCGTGGCCGGCGCGGCCATGGCTATCAGAATGATGAACGGAATGACGGTCCACACCACCTCGACCGTGGTGTTGTCGTGAAAATTGGCCGCCACCGCGCCGCGTGACTTACGAAACGCGAACAGCGAATAGAACATGGCGCCGAACACCACCACCCCGATGGCCACACACACCCACAACGAGATCATGTGCAGATCAAACGCACGCTGGCTCAGATCCGTAGCGCCACGCATCAGGTTCATTTCGTATTCGGCGAGCACCGGTTGGGCGACCATCCCGCCCAGCAACAGCCCCAGAATGCGCCACCCAGAGCGCTTGCGTTGTTGTCCGATCTTCAAAGACCTATCTCCCTGTTCAATCCGGTATTCAGCGGTAAGACCGGCGACTCAGCGCAACTCGGCTGACCGAGCAAAAGGCCAAGCTCGCCCGCCAGTTGGCGGCGCTCGGCATCGACGAGGAACGCCCCGATTTCAATGTAACGCCCATGCGAACCCAGCTGTAGCTGGCTTCGCCCTCCCCCATTGGCGGCCGCCCGCCAGCGCAGCTGCACCCAGGCACGCGTGAAGTCGACCTGCGATCGCAGATGCGCACCACCACACAGCACGCTGACCTGGGCCTCGCGCACCAGAACAAGCTCGCGCTGGTAAGTCGCCCGCGAACAAACATAAAGTCCCGCGCCCAGCGTTAAAAGCTCCAGTCCGCTGAACGGCGCGACCCACCACAAACCCTGAGCGGCGAACAACAGCGCAATCGAACCGCTGAGCACCGCCATGACCGCAAAAAAGCGCTGCGTTTCCGGCCAGGACCGGGACCGGTTGGGACACAGCTCATAGCGCCAAGTCCCATCGGATGTCTGCTGCTTGTGCAGCGCCACCGCCACCTCCTGTTGCCCCGGGTGGCCGGTTCCCGCGTCCTTGCCCGAACTGCGACGCCAGCCTGCGACAAAAAACCGCGCGAATACTACCTTTTCCAGCCCTGCCCTGACAAGGCGAATGACGCCCGCGTGGCAGCTTCTTGACCAGCGTCAACCCATATCCTGCACCGGTACTCGCAGGTGCCGCACCAGATCGATGGGCTCGCCCTGTGGTGCATACGGCAGCAGGCCCCAACACGGCCCCGGCAACAGTTGCCGCAGTGCCTGGAGGTTGTCATCGCGACGCTCGAACTGCGGGTCCACGGCGCAGCCCACCCAGCCTGCCAGGGACGCGCCCGTACGGCATATATCGCGTGCACTCAACACCGCGTGGTTAAGACAGCCCAGACGCAGACCAACCACCAGCAGCACCGGCAGACCAAGACAGCTGGCCAGATCGGCCACCGTGCCATCCTCGCCCAGCGGCACCTGCCAGCCACCGACAGCCTCCACCACGACGCAGTCCGAGCGTGCCGCGAGCACGCCAAAAGCCCGTTCAATCTCCGAAAAACGGATAGCCACGCCGGCCTCGGCAGCCGCCAGATGCGGTGCGATCGGCGGCGCAAACGGGTACGGATTCACGGCCTCATACGGCACATCAAGACCACTCGCCGACAGCAGCGCCAGCGCATCGGCATTGCGTAACCCGGCGGGCGTTGAGTGGCAGCCACTGGCCACCGGTTTCATGCCCGCCACGCGCCGCCCCCGGGCGCGCAGCGCGCCGATCAGGGTCGTTGCGAACCAGGTTTTGCCAACACCCGTGTCAGTGCCGGTCACAAAAAATCCGCGGCTCACGTCAAAGCGCGCCGTACGGGATGGAAAGTCAGCGGCTGCTCGGCCTCGGCTGCGCGGCGAGCTTGCGCCGGCTTCCAGGCGTGGGCGTACACCACCTCGTAACTGGCCGGCAACAAACCATCCACGCGAAACGCCTCGTAAGCCGCCGCCAGGGCCGCCCAGGAGCTCTTGCCGATGGGCCGGATCGGCCGACCGGCGGTCGCGTTGCGGGAGCCGGAACGCCTCAGGTCGGTCGCCAGTGTGGCGAGATCCGAATACGTCAGACGAAAGTGCTCCACATCGAGTACCGGACTCTCAAAGCCGCTGCGGACCAACGCATCACCAACATCGTGCATGTCGATGAACGCGTTGACGTGGGTACAACCGTCCACTTGCCGCCATGCGTGGCGCAGCTCCTTGAGCGTGTCCGGCCCCAGGCTGCTGAACATCAGCAGCCCACCGGGACGCAGCGCCCGCCAGGCCTCCGCCAGCGCCTGCCCAAGATCGTTACACCACGGCAAGGCGAGACTGCTGAACAGCAGATCGACCCCGTCCGCCGCCAGCGGCAAGGCCTCGGCATCCGCGCACACGAAGCGTTGCGCCGAAAACCAGCGACGCCGCTGCCGGGCCAGTTGCAGCATGGCGGGAGCAAGATCAAGCGACAGTACCTGTGCGCGTTTGTAGCGAGCCAGCAAACTGCGGCCCGCGGCACCTGGGCCACAGCCAAGATCCACAATCACCCGCGGCGCGATCGTAATCAGATCGAGCCGCTCCAGGCAATGCGCCTCAACCGTGCGCTGCAAGACTGCCGCTGCCTCATAGTGCGGTGCGGCGCGATTGAAGGCGCCGCGCACCAGGCGCTTGTCGAGCCGAAACTCGGCCGCGGTGTCGTTGTTCATGCTCAAGGCCGCGCGCGACGGCCCACCGGCCCCATCAACCCCGTCCCGGCAGGCTTTCCAGAGCCAGCAACAAACGGTCGACCTGCGCCTCGTCGTGGGCGGCGCTGAGCACGATGCGCAGGCGCGCCGTGCCTGCCGGCACGGTTGGCGGACGCACCGCCGGCACCAGCAGGCCATGCGCCCGCAAATGCTCGCTCCAGGCCAGTGCCCGTTCGGGACTGCCGGCGAGCAGCGGCTGGATGGGTGTGCTGGACGCCAACAACGGCAGGCCGAGTTGCCGCGCTCCCCGGCAAAAACGTGCGATCAACGACGTCAACTTGTCGCGCCGCCAGGCTTCCTCGCGCACCAGGCGCAGCGCCACCCGTGTCGCCTCGGCCAAGGCCGGTGGCAAGGCGGTTGTGTAAATATAACTACGCGCCTGCTGGATCAGGGTCTCGATCAGCGCCTCGCTGCCGGCCACAAAGGCACCAAAGCACCCCAGCGCCTTGCCCAGCGTACCCATCAACACCGGCAGTGCATCGACATCGAGCTTGAACAACTCGGCGCAGCCGCCGCCGTGCGCGCCGAGCACACCAAAGCCGTGCGCATCATCCGCCATCAGCCAGGCGCCATGCCGGGCCGCCAGGGCCGCCAACTGGGGCAAGGGCGCGATATCGCCGTCCATGCTGAACACGGCGTCAGTGACGATCAGCCGCCGGGCCGCCTCACGGCTCTGAAGCAAGCGCTCCAGACCGGGCACATCGACGTGCGCATAACGTTCCACGCGGGCCCGACTCAGGCGCGCCGCGTCAATCAGGGACGCATGGTTCAGATCATCCGAGAACACCACCGCGTCGCGGCCCAACAAGGCCCCGAGTACGCCAAGATTGGCCATGTAGCCGGTCGAGAACAACAGCGCCCGCGGCCGACCGACAGCGGCGGCCAATTCCTCTTCCAGCGCGTGGTGGGCATGGCTGTGTCCCGCCAACAGATGCGAGGCGCCGGCGCCGACACCCCAGCGCTCGGCGCCACGCACCAGGGCCGCCGCCAAGGCCGGATGGTTGGCCAGACCCAGGTAGTCGTTGCTGCAGAACGTGAGCAGGTCCGCATCGGCGAACTGGCGCTGCGGCTGCTGCGCCGAACACGCCAACTGGCGGCGACGATAAAGCTGGGCCGCCTCGCGCGCCGCGAGCCCAGCCTGCAGATCGAAGCTCACCCGGTGGCGGCGAAGGGCGCGGCGCGATCGGCCGTCCCGAAACCAGCGCTGCGCTGCTCCGGCTCGGCCGGCGTGAGGCCCAGTCGCCCGAACAGCGCCCGATCGCGCTCCGCGGCGGGGTTATCGGTCGTCAACAGCTTGTCACCGTAGAAAATGGAATTGGCCCCGGCGAGGAAACACAGGGCCTGCAAGGCATCGTCCATACCCTCACGACCGGCCGACAAACGCACCACCGAAGCCGGCATGACCACGCGCGCCACGGCAATGGTGCGCACAAACTCGAACGGATCGAGCCCGGCAATACCCGCCAATGGGGTGCCTGCCACCTGCACCAGGTAATTGATCGGCACGCTTTGCGGATGCTCTGGCAAATTGGCCAGTGCCTGCAGCAGGCCGACCCGGTCCTCGCGGGCCTCCCCCATGCCGACAACGCCGCCGCTGCACACATTGACGCCAGCGGCGCGCACCTGCTCCAGGGTATCCAGGCGGTCCTGGTATGTCCGCGTGGTGATGACCTCGCCGTAATACTCGGGCGAGGTGTCGAGGTTGTGGTTGTAGTAATCGAGGCCGGCCGACTTGAGGCGTTCCGGCTGGTCGCCGTGCAGCATGCCCAGGGTCACGCAGGTTTCCAGTCCCAGGGCTTTCACCTCGCGCACCATGTCCAGAACATGCACGAAGTCCTTCTCGCGCGGGTTACGCCATGCCGCGCCCATGCAAAAGCGGCTGGCACCGGCATCCCGCGCGGCGCGGGCGGCTGTCACCACCGCCTCCAGTGCCATCAGTGGCTCGTGTTTCAGCTCCGTATCGTGGCGCGCACTTTGCGGGCAATAGCCACAATCCTCCGGGCAGGCACCGGTTTTGATACTCAGCAGCGTGCTCACCTGTACCGCATTGGGGTCGAAATAGCGGCGGTGGATAGTCTGGGCACGGTGGATCAGATCGTTGAACGGCAGGTCGAACAACACACCTATGTCGGCGCGACTCCAGTCATGTCGAATGTCGGTCAAGGCAGTCTCCGGCGATCAGGAACGGGTTTATGCTGCGCGCAGCTTAACCGGCGAAAGGGACTTGTCAACCAGCCATGCACCCCCAGGTTAACAAGACTGCCGAGCGTATCCTCGACTGGCTTTTACCGCCAAGTTGCACGCTGTGCGGCGGCCGTGGCGAATTCGGCCTGCCACTGTGCGCCGGCTGCTGGCAGGATTTGCCACGCCTGAAGCATGCCTGCCGGCGCTGCGCGGAACCCTTGCCTCAGGATGGCCTGTGCGGGCGTTGCCTGCGCCGCGCGCCGGCACAGGATCTTGCGCATGGCGCTTTCCGCTATGCCGACCCGGTAGACCGTCTGGTGCAGCGCCTCAAGTTCGGCGGCCGTTTGGGCACCGCGCGCCTGGCAGGCGCCCTGCTGGCCGCGGCCGCCCGCTCGGCACCGTGGGAACGACCGCAGTTGCTGATACCGGTGCCCTTGCATCGCGCCCGACTGCGCCAGCGCGGCTACGACCAGGCACAGGCGATTGCCGCGGAGTGCGGCCGGCGCCTTGGCATCCCGATGGACAGCCGCGCCTGTCAGCGAAAATCCGCCACCGCGCCACAACCCGGTCTGTCGCGCGCCGAGCGACGACGTAACCTGCGCGGTGCCTTTGTCGTGGTCACCCCACCGCAGGCTCAGCACGTGGCCGTGATTGACGACGTCATGACCACGGGCGCCACCGCGGGCGAGCTGGCGGCGGCGCTCAAACGCGCCGGCGTGGGGCGAGTGGATGTGTGGGCGTTGTGCCGGGCCGGTCCGGACCGCTGACGTCGCAGCCTGTCACCAGCTCATTTGCCCAACCAGTTCCCGCACGTCATTCAGGCTGTGGCTGCGCAGATACTGCGCAATGCCGGCGTTGATCGCGGAACAGATCAACGGGTCGTAGAACAGCGCCGTGCCCACCCCCACCGCGCTCGCGCCGGCCAGCAGGAACTCAAGCGCGTCCTGGGCCGAGCTCACCCCACCCTGGCCAATGATGGGCACGCCATGCGGCGCTGCCACCTCGTAAACCTGGCGCACCTTGAGCAAGGCGATCGGCTTGATGGCAGGACCGGACAGGCCACCCTGGCGGTTACCCAGTACCGGCTGGCGCCGATCCAGGTCCACGGCCATGCCTTGCACGGTATTGATGGCGGCAAACGCGTCGGTACCTGCCTCGACACAACGGCGGGCGTTCTCGGCGATGTCCGTCTGATTCGGCGACAGCTTGGTGATCAGGGGCTTTTTCGTCACCGCCCGGCAGCCCGCCACGACCCGCGCCGACATGTCCGGGTCGTTGCCGAACTGCACCCCGCCGGCCTTGACGTTGGGACAGGAAATATTCAGCTCGATCGCCGCTACCGGCGAGTCGTCGAAGATGCGCGTGACCTCGACGTACTCCTCGATGGTGGCGCCCGACACGTTGGCGACGAACAGCGTTTCCGACAGATCCAGTCGCGGCAGAATGTCCCTGACCACCACCCGCGCGCCGGGATTTTGCAAGCCAATGGCGTTCAACATGCCGGCGGGGGTCTCGGCCAGCCTATGCAGCGGATTGCCCAGACGCGGCTCAAGCGTCGTGCCCTTGAGCACCAGCATCCCCGCATCGGCGTTGGAAAAACCGGCCACCCGGGTATATTCCTGCCCAAACCCGACGCAGCCGGACAACAGCACCAGCGGTGTCTGAAGGACAAGACCGCACAGCTCGGTGCGCAACAGCTGGGCATCGCTCAAGGTCAGCATTGCATGTTCCACATCATTCTCTACTCACCGCAAATTGCGCCCAACACCGGCAACATCATAAGACTGTGTGCCAACACCGGCGCCGCACTGCACTTGATCGAGCCGCTCGGCTTCGAACCGGACGATGTGCGCCTGCGCCGGGCCGGACTCGATTACCACGAATATGCAACGGTACGGCGCCACGCCACTCTCGCCGACTGCCGGCTGACGCTGCCAGGACACCGGCTGTGGGCATTCAGTACCAAAGGGCAGCGGCTGTACAGCGACGCCACCTTTGAGCCTGGCGATGCGCTGATGTTCGGACCCGAGACCACCGGCCTGCCGGCAGCGGTACTGGACACTTTGCCGCCCGGGCACGTGCTTTGCCTGCCCATGCGGCCGGGCAACCGCAGCCTCAATCTATCGAACGCGGTGGCGGTGGCGACATTCGAGGCCTGGCGCCAACAGGGCTACGTGGGGGCTGAACGGCCACAGCGCTTGACGCAAGCCAGCTAAGCCTCCATCGTCT
Organism: uncultured Gammaproteobacteria bacterium; assembly: GCA_964653545.1. Taxonomy (GTDB): domain Bacteria; phylum Pseudomonadota; class Gammaproteobacteria; order Immundisolibacterales; family Immundisolibacteraceae; genus Immundisolibacter. The sequence continues at coordinate 14,276 of CAZZHF010000009.1, forward strand.
GGCACCCGTACTCGTAACCACTCCACGCCGCGTCCGTGCAATTGCGCTGCCCTGCCTGTTCCAGCTCTGATCTTCGAACCGCTTCTGCGCACCCGGGCGACACCTGGACCCAGCGCAAGCTGAGCCGCGCCTATCGCTGCCGCAAGTGCGGGCGACGCAGTTGGCGCCTGGATCGCTTCCTGCTGGGGCTGACGCTCGCCTCGATACTCGTGCTGGCGACACCGCTGCTTGTCATTGCCTATCACCTGATGTGGGGCGACGATCCCACGCAACCGGCACAGACGTTCAAGAACGCCACCACCGAACTGCAACAAAAAGCCCGCGCGGGCGACACCTCGGCTCAGATCGAACTGGCCCGACAATACACCGAGGGTGATGGGGTGCTGGCGAATGCCAGACAAGCGAGCCGCTGGTATGCACAGGCCGCCGCCGCCGGAGACCGCGAAGGCCAGTATCGTTTCGGTATGGCGCTGCTCGAGGGCAGCGGCGTCGTGCAGGATTACCGCACGGCGCTGAACTGGCTGAAACTGGCTGCCGACAGGCACCACGCGCGTGCCCAGTTCGCGCTGGGCCAGATGTACTACGAGGGTCTTGGCACACCCATCGACAAAATCGCCGCCTATGTCTGGCTGAGTCTTGCCGCCGCCCAGGGGCTGGACGATGCCACGCGGCTGCGCGATCAGGTTTTAAACCAGATCCCGGCAGATCGGATCATGGAAGCCCAGGAGCGAGCACGCGAACTGCACGCCCGCCTGAGCGCCGACGCCGGTACCGAAACACAGCAAACCGGCCCCACGGGACCCAAGCCAAAACCGTGAGCGGCCGCTTGGCGGTTCAGTCGCTGTGAGGGGGATCAGCACCGGCAAGACACGCAGGGACCGGTTACAGACGGCCTGGCTACAGCTCCGCCGAGGGCTCGCGCGCCAGCAAGTCGCGCACCGCCTGCAGCACGTCGCGATCCTCGTACAACACACGGTAAACCTCGTCACAAATCGGCATGGGCACTTCAAGATGCATCGCCAGACGCTGCACGGCGCGCGCGGTAACCACGCCTTCTGCCACCTGGCCGAGGGCGGCGACCGCTTGTTGCACACTCTTGCCAGACGCCAGCGCCAGGCCGACACGGCGGTTACGCGACTGGTCGTCGGTGCAGGTCAGCACCAGGTCGCCGACCCCACTGAGACCCAGGAAGGTGTCCCGCCGTCCTCCGAGTGCCACGCCCAGGCGCTGCACCTCGGCCAACCCGCGAGTAATCAGGGCTGCCCGGGCATTGGCACCAAAACCCAGACCATCGGCGATCCCCGCTGCAATCGCCAGCACGTTTTTGACCGCGCCACCGACCTGCACGCCCACCAGATCATCGCTGCAATAAGCCCGCAAGGTGCCCCCATGCAGGCAATCCACCCAGAAATCCGCCACTGCCGCGTGCGACGACGCCACCGTCAGCGCCGTCGGCTGGCCGAGCGCCACCTCGCCCGCAAAACTGGGCCCGGAGATCGCAACGCAGACCACCCGCGACCCAAGCTCCTCGGCCGCGACCTGATGCAACAGCTTGCCGCTGGTCTGTTCAAACCCCTTGGTCGCCCAGGCCAGCTGGGGTAGCGGAAGCAGTCCCCGCAAGCTGCGGGCCAGCTCACGAAACGCGGCGCTCGGCACGGCCACCAACACCCCATCGACGCCTTGCAGCGCCACGCCAAGATCGGCGGTAGCCGTCAGTGACGGCGGCAGTACGATATCGGGTAAAAACCTTGCATTGACGCGCAGCGCGGTCATCGCCGCGGCATCGTCGGCCCGACGCGTCCACAATCGCACCGCGTGCCCGGCACGGGCCAGCGCAATGGCCAGTGCAGTGCCCCAGGAACCCGCTCCGAGCACGGCCAGGGTCTGGTTCATGGCGGTGACCCGATCGACTTCAGTGCTTGACCTCGGCGGCGCTCTGCGACCCCTGCTCGCGTTGCAGGTGCTGCTGGTACAGCGCCTCGAAGTTGACCGGCGACAGCAGCAACGGCGGGAACCCGCCCGCCACAGTGACATCCGACACCACCTGCCGAGCATAGGGGAACAGTACATTCGGGCAGGTCACGCCCAGCACCCAGCCCATCTGCTCGGCCGCCACGCCCTCAATATGAAACAGCCCCGCCTGCTGTACTTCGACCAGGAACACGGTCTCCTCACCGCTGCGCACGGTGGCCGTCACATTAACCACCACTTCATGCATATTCTCGGACACCAGCGTGGCGCCTGCGCCAAGCTGCATGTCGATCTGTGGCTGCGTTTCAGTCTCGAAAACCTGCGGCGCCTTGGGTGACTCGAAGGACATATCCTTCACATAGATGCGGCGGATGTGGAACTGCGGCGATGGCGCGGCGGCGGTCTGGTCGGTCATAAACGGTTTCCTCGGTGTGAAATGCGGGTTCAGGTGTCCGGGCCGGCGAGTAGTGCATCCAGCCGACCGGCGCGATCCAGGGCGGCCAGATCGTCGTATCCGCCGACGTGTTGCTCGCCGATGAAAATCTGTGGCACGGTCCGCCGACCACTGCGCCGCTCCATATCGGCGCGCTGCGCCACGTCCAGGTCGACCGGGATTTCCCGATACGCGACGCCCTTGCCCTCAAGCAAGCGCTTGGCCATGGCGCAATAGCCGCAAAGCGCGCCCGTGTAGATGGTTACCATGCAAAAAGACTCCGCTACAGGGACTGTGACAGCGCGGTCATTTCACCTGAGGCAGCTGTGCATCCACCCATCCGGGCATGCCGCCTTTGAGATGGTGCACCTGTTCGAAGCCGAGTCCGCGCAGCAACCTCGCAGGGCCAATGACCGATTGCCGGGGCCCGGTAATCAACAGCACCGGGCCAATCTTGCCCTTGCGCTGTTTTCCGGCCCAGCCGGCGAGCGCCTCGGGCACAACATTGACCGCCTTGCCGATATGGCCGGCCGCGAATTCGCTGGCTGGGCGCAGATCAATCACGCTCGCACCGTCGTTCATCAGCCGCACCGCATCGCCGGGCAGGGTGGTCGAGTAACCGAAGAACCGATCCGCATAAAACGTGAGCCAAAGCAGACTCGCGACCACCCCGAAGGCGGTGAACAGTTCAATGTTGGCAATAACAAACGCCATGGCAACCGAGCCAGTTAAGAAGTTAAGAGCTGAACGCTGGGACCAGCGCAGGCGAGAGTTTACTATGCGCGGTCCGCGAAACACCTCCAATCCCCGACCGGCGCTGTGCCTCCGCTGCCCAAACTTCTTCGTTCCGCCAGTCTGTGCCTGCTGATCGCCATCAGCGTTGCTCCGCCGACGCTGGCGCAGGACACCGCGCAGGCGAAGTCCAGGCTGGAGCAGCTGGGCAGCGATCTGGGCCAGGCGCTGCGGGCGCTAGGCCAGCGCCTGACGCAACGCGACAGCCTGCGCGAACGCCTGGCGCAAGCCGACAAACAGGTGGCGCAGATCAACTCACAGCTGCTAAGCACGCAGCGGCAGGCCACGGCCCTGGAACAGGCTCTCGCCAGCCTGCGCGCCGAACAGGCCAAGGCGCGCGCCGAGATTGAACGTCAGCGGCAAATACTCGGGCGCAGCCTTGCGTTCGCCGCGCGCAACGGAACCAGCGATCGACTCAAACTGCTGTTGCAGCAGCAGGATCCGGCCAAGCTGGCGCGCCAGTTGCGCTACCAGCGCTACCTCGCCGATGCGCAAACGGCGCGTTTGACCAGCCTGCGCGAACAGCTGGACGCATTCGAGGCGCGCGAGAGCCGAATCATCGCCGACGCCGGGGCGCTCAGCGCGAGTCGCGCGCAGCTGGACCAGCAGCGCCGCGAGCTCGAACGCCTGCGTGCCGAGCGCAAAACGCTACTGGCCCAGGCCGAGCGGGACGTTTCCAGCGGCGAGCAGCGGGTGAAACGGCTCCAGCAGGACCAGCGCGAACTGAAAACCCTGCTGGCCAACATCGCGCGCCGCCAGGCACAACAACGCGCCGCAAAACCGGCGCCCACACCCCCGACAGGCACGGCGCGAAAAGCGGACCCGAAAAAGCCGCAACCGCCGGGACCCCTGGTCAACGCCAGGCCGACACCCAGCCTGCCGGGTCAACGTTTTTCCGCCCGGCGCAGCCATTTGCCGTGGCCGCTGAGCGGTCGCCTGACGGCCCGTTTCGGCACCCGGCGCGAGAGCGGCCGCATGCGTTGGGAAGGCGTGGTCATCAACGCCAAGCCAGGTGCGACAGTGCGCACGATTCACACCGGCAAGGTGGTTTACGCCGATGTGCTGGGCGGTTACGGCCTGCTGGTAATTGTTGACCACGGCGAGGGCTACCTGAGCCTGTATGGTCAGAACGACGCCGTCCTGAAGCGCCCAGGCCAACGCGTGTCAGCGGGTGAACCGATCGCCCAGGTCGGCGACCGCGGCAGCGCCAGCGGCCTCTATTTCGAAATCCGCCATCAGGGGAAACCCGTCAACCCGTCCATCTGGTGCGGTAGCTAGATCCTAGATCGAAGGCATCTGCCCGGGCCCATCCGGGACGTCCCAGGCCGCCAACGCCGGAAAGTGTGGCGATGGATTTCCGCGACTGGGCATGGCAGACGCCGCGGTGACACACCCCCGCGCCGCGTTCTACATCAACCTGCCCGCAGGTCCGAAGCTACCGCAACCGACCACTAAGCCAACCAGTCGCGCGGCGTGAGGTATTTGTCGGTCAACGCCGCCTCTGGCGTGCCCGGTTCGGCCTGCCAGTTGTAGCGCCAGGCGGCCAGCGCCGGCATCGACACCAGAATCGACTCCGCCCGGCCGCCGCTTTGAATCCCGAAGCGTGTACCGCGATCGTGCAGCAGGTTGAATTCCACGTAGCGACCGCGGCGATAGAGCTGAAAATCACGCTCACGAGGTCCGAACGGCATGTTCTTGCGCCGCGCCAGCAGCGGCTGGTACGCCCGCAGGTAGTGCTCGCCGACGCTGCGCATGAAGGCAAAGGCCTGATCGAAACCACCGCTGTCGTAGTCATCAAAGAATATGCCCCCAATGCCGCGCTGCTCGGCGCGGTGGGGGTTGCAGAAATACTCGTCGCACCAGCGCTTCAGGCGGGGATAAAGGCCCTCGCCGAACGGCGCGCAGGCGGCCTGCGCCTGGCGGTGCCAGAATTGACAATCCTCGTCAAAACCATAATAGGGCGTCAGATCGAAACCCCCTCCGAACCACCACACCGGCGCCGCATCCGGGCGCTGTGCCACGAACAGCCGCACATTGGCGTGCGACGTGGGCACGTAAGGGTTCTGCGGATGAATCACCAATGACACCCCCAGCGCCTCGAAGCGGCAACCGGCGACATCGGGATGTCGCGCACTCGCGGTGCCGGGCAGGGCGGTGCCCTGCACGTGCGAGAAATTGACCGCGCCGCGTTCTATCACAGCGCTGGCTTCCAGCACCCGGGTGCGCCCGCCGCCGCCGCCATGGTGCTGCCAGGGGTCCTCGACAAACCGACCCTCGCCGTCCTCGGCCTCCAGCATGGCGCATATCCGGTCCTGCAAGTCGGTCAGGTAAGCGGCTATTGCCGGCACATCAACGCTGCCCATGGCCAGTCCTCCGCGTCGCCTGACGGCGGCTGCGCCGCATCAGGGTTGTTGCTCTTCGGCCCGCTCGCGCGCCACGGCCCGGTAGCCGATGTCCCGCCGGTACAGCGCCCCGGCCCAGGCGACCTGCTCGACCACCCGGTACGCCAGGCGCTGCGCCTGCACCACGCTGTCGCCCAGCGCCGTGACGCACAGCACGCGCCCGCCTGCCGTCACGACCCTTCCATCCTGCAAGACCGTGCCAGCGTGGAAAACCTTGCTGTCCGGCGGCTCGGCCACCGGCAGGGCCGGAATGGGTGTTCCTTTGGCGTACTCGCCCGGGTAGCCCCCGGCCGCCAGCACCACGCCCAGCGCCGGGCGCGGATCCCAGTCGGCATGAACCTGCTCCAGCCGGCCATCGAGCGCCGCCTCGATCAGGTCCACCAGGTCCGAGCGCAGGCGCATCACGATCGGCTGCGTCTCCGGATCACCCAGGCGACAATTGAACTCCAGCACCCGCGGCGCGCCGTTGACGTCGATCATGACCCCGGCGTACAGAAAACCGGTATAGGGCGTGCCGTCGGCGGTCAATGCCGCGACCGTGGGCTCGATCACCTGCGCCATGATGCGGGCGTGGATGTCCGGCGTGACCACCGGCGCCGGCGAATACGCGCCCATGCCGCCGGTGTTCGGACCCAGGTCGCCGTCGTCACGCGCCTTGTGGTCCTGCGAGGTGGCCAGCGGCAGGATGTGGCCACCGTCGACCATGACGATGAAGCTG
>CAZZHF010000009.1:20601-22818 GCA_964653545.1 uncultured Gammaproteobacteria bacterium
CGGAGGAACCGCTCAAGGGAAGTGCCAATATACTCCTCGCCGACCAGGAAATCCTCCACCACCACCCGCGCCCCGGCGCTGCCAAAGGCCCCCTCGCCCAGCATGGCACTCAGGGCGGCCTCGGCCTGCTCGCGCCGGTGGGCGATCACCACGCCCTTGCCGGCCGCCAGACCATCGGCCTTGATCACCATCGGCAGCGGACGCTGCCGTACGTGCGCCAAGGCGGCGGCAAGGTCGTCGAAAGTCGCGTAGGCGGCGGTCGGGATGGCATGCCGGCGCAGAAATTCCTTGGCGTAAGCCTTGGAGCCTTCCAGTTGCGCGGCGGCCTGGCTCGGCCCGAAGCAGCGCCGGCCGGCAGCGGCGAAGGCGTCCACCACACCCGCCACCAGCGGCCCTTCCGGACCGACCACCGTCAGGTCGATCGCCTCGCGCTGCGCAAACGCCAGCAGGCCCGCCACGTCGTCGGCGGCAATCGGAACACTCTCGACCCCAGACTCCATGGCCGAGCCGGCATTGCCGGGCGCGACACAAACGCGCGTGACGCGGGGCGAGCGCGCCAATTTCCAGGCCAGCGCGTGTTCGCGGCCACCGCTGCCGATCACCAGAAGCTTCACGGGACGTCCTCGTGTCAGTGCAGGGGGGCGCGGGCGCGCCAGGCACGCAGGGCCATTACCCCGAGCGTGATTGTCGTCAGCGGCAGCACGAAACCGATCATCACCCTGCCGAACACTGGCGCGGCGTCGTGGCCGGTCCCGTTCAGCAGCAGATAAGCGATGTAGGCGATGTAGTAGCCTAGGAACAGGCCGCCTTCCCAGCGCTCGATGCGGTGTCCGGTGAAAAAGACCGGCAGACAGGCGAACGCCACCGCCGTCATCACCGGCAGATCGAAGCTGCGGGCGGCGGCGCTGACCGGCATACCGTCGGCAGACACCACGGCGCTGGCGCCCAGCACCACCAGCAGATTGAACAGGTTGCTGCCGACCACGTTGCCCACCGCCATTTCGCCGTGGCCGCGGACCGTGGCCATGATCGAGGCCGCGATTTCCGGCAGCGAGGTGCCAACCGCCACCACCGTCAGGCCGATCACCAGCTCGCTGATGCCAAACCCGAGCGCGAGGTCCACCGCAGCGGTGACCAGCACACGCGCGCCGAGCACCAGCAGCACCAGGCCGCCTAGCACCAGCCCCAGATCGCGCGACCAGACCGGGCGCAGGCCTTGCCCCGGCACCTCAGCCTCGGCCAGTGTGGCTGCCGATTCGCGGCGCGACAGACGCACCAGGAACGCCGTGTAGCCGACCGCCAACGCCACCAGGACGCCGCCCTCCAGGCGGCCGAGGTGGCCGTCCAGCGCCAGCGCCATCACCAGCAGCGAGGCGGCCAGCATCAGCGGCACGTCGAGCCGGATCAGCTGGCGTGCCACCACCAGTGGCGCCAACAGTGCGCTCAGGCCCAGGATCAGCAGCACGTTGGCGATGTTGCTGCCGACCACATTGCCGACCGCGATGGCCGGCGCGCCGCGCAACGCGGCATCCACGCCGATGGCCAGCTCCGGCGCGCTGGTGCCAAACGCCACTACGGTCAGCCCCACCACCAGTGGCGACAGGCCCGTGGCCACCGCCAGGCGCGCCGCGCCGCGGATCAACAGCTCGGCACCGGCCAGCAGCAGCGCCAGGCCGGCAATCAGCAGCAGGGCAGTCAGCATGCCGCCTCAGTGCCGGAAATGGCGCACACCGGTGAACACCATCGCCATGCCGTGTTCGTCGGCGGCGGCGATGACCTCGCCGTCCCGCATGGAGCCGCCCGGCTGAATGACGGCGGCGATGCCGCGCTCGGCAGCGGCGTCCAGACCGTCCCGAAACGGGAAGAACGCATCCGAGGCCATCACCGCGCCGGCCAAGTCGAAACCCGCCTCAGCGGCTTTCAAAGCCGCAATGCGGGCCGAGTCCACGCGCGACATCTGCCCGGCGCCGATGCCCAGCGTGCGCTGCCCGGCGGCGTAGACGATGGCGTTCGATTTCACGTACTTGCCGACCGCCCAGGCGAACAGCAGGTCGTCCGTTTCGGCCTCGGTGGGCGCCCGGCGCGTCACCACTTTCAGGTCGGCGCGGGTCAGCACGTGCAGATCGGCGGTCTGGATCAGCAGGCCCGAGCCGACGCGCTTGACGTCGTGCGGGTTGTGGCCGGTGCCGGGCGGGATTTCCAGCACGCGGATGTTCG
>CAZZHF010000010.1:0-21504 GCA_964653545.1 uncultured Gammaproteobacteria bacterium
AGCAGCACGGTGGTAAGGGTGGCCGCTTCCAGCGCCACCCACAGGATGCCCATGTTGTTGGTGGTCAGCGCCAGCAGAATGGTGAACATGAACAGCTGGTACATGCTGTGGTAGAGCCGCAGCCGGCCCAGCGTGAGATGGCCGCGGTCGGTTTCGATACGCATGTAGGGGCGCGAGAACAGCGCCGTGGTGAAGCCGACCAGGCTGGTCAGGGCGACCAGAAAGACATTGAAGGCATCGATGAAAAACTGTTCGTTGCCAGCCACCAGCGGCCCGCCCACGATCACCCGTGCCGTCAGCGCGCAACCGGCCAGGAACGTGGCCAGACTGAACAGGGCGTTGATCTGCGCCGCGCGGGCGCTCGCACCCCACACCGCCAGCACTGCCCCGCCCAGCAGCGGCAGGCCGAGCAGCGCGATCAGTTCCATGACCCCTCCGTCACTGGCTCATTCCTCCCGCAGCGACTCGAGATGGCGCAGCTCCAGGCTGTCGAACTGCTCGCGAATCTGAAAGAAAAACACACCCAGAATCACCGCCCCGACCAGCACGTCCAGCGCGATACCGAACTCCACCACCATCGGCATGCCCTGGGTGGCCGTGGTGGCAGCGAACACCAGGCCGTTTTCGAGCGCCAGAAAGCCCACCACCTGGGACACCGCCTTGCGCCGGCCGATCATCATCAGCAGCGACAGCAGCACCATGGCGATGGCGATGCCGAGCGTCTCGCGGGTGATTTCGTGCCCGAACTGGGAAATCGGCTGGGCCAGACCGAAGGCGAAAATGACCAGCCCCAGGCCGGCCAGCATCTGCAGCGGGATGGCGACCAGGGTCTCGGTGTCCCACTGCAAGCCAAGCCGCACGATCAGGCGGCGCAGGAAATAGGGCAGCAGCACCACCTTGAGCGTCAGCGTGAGCGCGGCCGAGTAGTACAGATGATGCAGACCGGCGCTGGCCGCGACCGCAACCGTCGAGGCGGCGAGTACCGCCCCCTGCAATGCGAACAGCTTGACCAACGAGGCGATGCGTCGCTGCGCCAGCATGGCGAACGACAGCAGCAGCAGCAGCGAGGCGAGCAGTTCGACCAGTTGCATGGCCAGCGGCACGTCGTTCACGCCACGCCTCCGGAGAACAGCAACCGCGTCAGCAGACCCAGCACCGCCAGCATGAAGGCCATGGCCAGGAACTCGGGCGCCCGGAACACCCGCAGCTTGGCGCTCAGCGTCTCGAACAGCGCCAGTGCCGCGCCGGCCAGCAGCAGTTTGGCCACCAGCCAGGCCACCCCCAGCAGAAGATCGGTCGGCCCAGCGTCCCGCCCGGCCAGGCCCGCCGGCACAATAAAGGCAAAGCCCAGGCAGGCGTAGTTGAACAGCTTGAGCGCCGCCGCCCATTCGACCAGCGCCAGATGCCGGGCCGAATACTCCAGCACCATCGCCTCGTGGATCATGGTCAGTTCGAGGTGCGTGGCCGGATTGTCGATGGGCAGGCGGGCGTTTTCGGCCAGCAACACCATGACGAAGGCGAGTGCCGCGAACGCCAGGCTGGGATTGACGGTGAAACCCTGTGCGAGCAAACGGTCGGCGATCACCGGCACCGCCGTGCTGCCACTGATCAGCGCGAGATTGAACAGCACCATCAGCAGCGCCGGTTCTGCCAGAAAGCCGATCAGCATCTCGCGCCGTGCGCCAAGCGAGCCAAAGGCGGTGCCAATATCCATGGCACCCAGCGCGATGAACATGCGCGCAGTGGCGAACAGGCCGACCAGCGCGATGGCATCGGCGGCGCGGCCGGCCGGCAGGTCGGTACCCAGCGACGGGATGATGCCGGCAGCCACCAGCATGCAGCCGAACACCACATAGGGCACGGCGCGAAACAGCGGCGAGGCCGATTCCGCCAGCACCGCATCCTTGTGCAGCAGCTTGCGCAGCGTGCGGTAAGGCAGCAGCAGCGGCGGGGCAGTGCGGTTCTGCAACCAGGCACGGCACTGGTTGACCCAGCCCGCCAGCAGCGGCGCGAGCACGGCGGCGGCGACCACCGCGGCGGCTTGCGTCAGCAGTGCCGACAGCGTCACAGCACCATCACCAGCAGCGCCACCAGGGTGGCGAAACCGTACAGCAGGTAGATCGCGATGCGCCCCTGCTGGAACCGGCCGACCATGCGCGCCGCGGCATCCACCCAACGGACTACCGGCTGGTAAAAGAGATACCAGAAGCGGTCTTCAACCGTCACCTGGTAGCGCGGCGCCGCATCGAAGGGCGACGGCAGGTGCCGCTGCATGCGAAAGAACGGCTCGAAAATCTGCCGGATCGGCTGCCCGAAGCCCTCGGCCGTGTCCTGCATGCGGACATCCTGCCAGCGATAACCGCAGTCCCACGCCGGACCGCGCGTCACCCGGCCGTGATAGACGCGCCGGATCGTCAGAAAGCTGCCCAGCATCACGGCCGCGATACCGACCGCGAACAGCAGCGGGCTGAAACTGGCGTGACTGACCACGTCCGCGCGCAGCCAGCCAAGTTCGCCCCAGGCCATGGCGGTCGGCCCGACTAGCAGGCTGATAGTCGCGTTGAGACGCTCCAGCAGCAGACTCGGCAGCAGACCCAACCCGACACAGGCGAGCGCCAGGGCAACCAGGGCGACACGTTCGAAGCGTCCGGCATCATGCGCCTGCTCGAGCTGCGGCTCGCGCATGCGGCCCAGAAAAATCACCCCGTAAAACTTCACCATCACATAGCCGGCCAGCGCCGAGGCGAGCACCAGCAGCGCTGCACCGACCGGCACCAGCATGTTGACGAAGGGTAACGGCAACTGCGGCGACACCATAAACGCCTGCAACAACAGCCACTCGGAGACGAAGCCGTTCAGCGGCGGCAGACCGGCGATGGCGAGCGACGCCACCAGCGTGGTCCAGGCCACCCACGGCATGCGCCGGATCAGACCGCCGAGCTTGCCGAGGCTACGTTGCCGGGTGGCGTGCAGCACCGAACCGGTGGCCAGGAACAGCAGTGTCTTGAACAGCGCGTGATTGAGACAGTGAAACAGCGCCGCCGCCAGCGCCAGCGCGGCGAACAGATGCAGCCCACTGCCCTGGAACAGCATGGCCAGACCAATACCAGCGAAGATCACGCCGATGTTTTCGATCGACGAGTAGGCAAGTAGGCGTTTCATGTCGGTCTGCACGGCGGCGAACATGACCCCGAACAGCGCGCTGAACAGGCCGATCGCCAGCAGCACCGCGCCCCACTCCCAGCTGGGCGCGCCGAGCAGGTCGAAACTGACCCGCAGCAGGCCATAGACGGCGGTCTTGAGCATCACGCCGCTCATCAGTGCCGACACCGGCGACGGCGCCGCCGGGTGGGCCTCCGGCAGCCAGGCGTGCAGCGGCACCAGACCCGCCTTGGCACCGAAACCGAACAATGCCAGGCCGAAGGCGACACTCGCCCAGCCGGGCGAGAGCTGCGCCGCGCGCATCGCATCGAAGGTGAACTGCCAGCTGCCGCCCTGCATGACGCCGAAACACAGCAGCAGGCCGATCGCGCCCAAGTGGGCAAGCAGCAGATACAGGAATCCGGCGCGGCGCACTTCCGGCACCCGATGCTGCGAGGTGACCAGGAAAAACGACGCCAGCGCCATCACTTCCCAGGCCACCATGAACGCGTAGGCGTCATCGGCCAGCAGCACCCAGGCCATGGCCGCCAGAAACAGGTGGTACTGCAGCGCCAGCAGACCCGGCGCGGTGCCCTCGCAGACGCGAAAGTAACCGGCGGAAAAGATCGACACCGCCGCCGCCACGCCGCCCAGCAGCAGCAGAAAGAACGCCGACAGTGCATCCAGACGCAGGTGCATGGGCAGGTCCGGCAGGCCCAGCGGCAGCACCGTGGTGCAGCTTCCCGCACCGAGTGCCTGCCAGGCGCACACCGCCAGCAGCGCGCCGACCAGGGCTCCGGCCGGGAACAGCCCATAGGCCACGAAACGCAGGCTGCGCACGCGCGTCAGACCGAGCAGGCCCAGCAGCATCCAAGCTAGCGGCGCTGCCTGCACTCCGATCCATGCCCAGTCAGAACACACCACCGAGTTGCCGCCTGCCTGATTCGTCGCCCACGGTGGGCGCTGAAGGCAAAATGTTATCATTCGATGCGAATTTGGTGTTCATCGGATTAACACAGCATGGCAATCGAAACTCGCACCGCACGCATCACGGTGCTGATCGATCCCGACAAAAAAGCGGTCTTCGAGCACCTGTGTGCGCAGGAGGACCAGACGCCCTCGCAGGTGGTGCGGCGACTGATCCGCGACTACATCGAACAGCGCCTTGGCCGCCCTTGGCAGCCTGGCCAGAACCTGGAAGACGTGAGGCGCGGCCCCTGATCGGGAGTGCAACGGCCGCGCTGGCAGCGCTAATTTTTTGCTTTGATTCTGGCGTCAGATCCGTCAAGTACGCTTCCCGATGATCGACGCCAGCAAGGTGCCACGCGGGATGACTGGTAGCCGCACACGGTGTACCTGCTCGCTTGAGTGCAGCACATCGCCAAGGGGCCATGCACGCCCCGCGCGGATGTGGCGATCCTGCTGGTCACGTTCGGTCTGACGGTGTTCGCCGACCTGGTGGTGGCGGTCAATATCGGTGTCATCCTGGCCACGCTGCACTTCCTGCGTCGCATGGCGACCAGCGTGGAAGTGCGCGAGGCGACCGAGCAAGAGCTCAGCCAGGAGTTCGCGCATTTGGGGTTGGTTCGTCTGCCGCCCGGCGTGTTGGTCTACAGCATTGAGGGACCGTTCTTTTTCGGTGCGGTCGAGAACTTCGAGCGCGCGTTGGCCGGCACGCATACTGACCCGCGGGTGCTGGTTATCCGTCTGCGCTGGGTGCCGTTCATCGACATCACCGGGCTGCAGACCCTGGAAGAAGTGATTCGCGACCTGCACAAGCGTGGGGTGCGGGTCATGTTGTCGGGCGCCAATGCCCGGGTGCAGGGCAAACTGGAGCGAGCCGGTATCGTCGAGTTGGTCGGTGCAGACAATAGCTTCGCGGTCTTTGTGGACGCGTTGGCGGCGTGCCGGGAACTGGTCGAGCACGACCCGAAAATGGCGCACAATCGGGCCATGTTGCTCAGCGAGACCCTGGAGCGGCATTCCCCCGCAGGTCCGGGCTTATCTGCCACGGAAGCACGCTCCCGAGGAGACCCATGAGCAATCAGGCTGATTCTGTTGCCCAGGCCGCCGACATGCCCCCGGCCTGGGTTACCGAGGCGCTGCAAGCGCCGGTCACCGAGGCCGAGGTCGTCCACGACGGGGCGCGGCTGCGTTACCGCTCCTGGGGCACGCCCGGCCAGCCCGGGCTGGTGCTGATCCACGGCGCCATGGCGCACGCCAACTGGTGGGACTTCATTGCGCCGCGGTTTGCCGATCGCTTCCACGTGGTTGCGCCGCACTTGTCGGGCATGGGTGACAGCGAGCACCGCGAGACGTATTCGACCGCGCAGTTCAGTGACGACGTGGTCGCGGTCATGGAGCATGCTGGGCTCACTGCGGATACGGTCGTGGTCGGTCACAGCCTGGGTGGGGCGGTGGCGCTCACGCTCGGCGTACGCCATGCAGGCCGCGTGCGCGCCATCGTCATGCTGGACTCGGCGGTGTTCCCGCCAGACCAGCCGTCGCCGTTCGACCCGAGCAAGGTGCCGTATCGGCCCAAGACCATTTGTCCGGACTACGCCGCTGCCGTAGGGCGGTTTTATCTGCTGCCAGCACAGCCCTGCCAACATCCCTACCTGCTGCAACACATCGCCCACCATTCAGTGACACCGATGCAGGACGGCTGGACCTGGAAGTTCGACGACGCGCTGTTCAAGAAACTGCATATGCACGAACCGTGGCGCGAGCTGGAGGCCCTCGAAACGCCCCTGGCCGTGATCTACGGTGACCACAGCGCCATCTTTACCCAAGCGGTCAAGATCTACGTCGAGCGCCTGGCGCAGCAGCGTGGTTGGCCCATGTTTGCCATCCCCGGCGCCTACCACCAACTCATGATCGATTCGCCCCGCGCTCTGTGCAGTGCGCTTAACGGGTTGCTCGTGGGGTGGCCGGACTAAGCAAGGAGACATCAACGGGGATAGTCCGGATTTAGCGGATGGCAGTGTTTTTGCGTCCGCCGAAATACAGCGCAATGCGCTGTGCAGCCCCGTCATTCTGGCCCGCGACCTTGTCAGCCGCGCTAAAGTCGGATGCTTAAAAATTGCAGGAGGAGCGAGTGATGGAATACGAACACAACGTGATCGGGGAGTTCCTGGATATCGGCGATGGACTCGACGTGCATTTTCACGAGCGCGGCGTCGGCGGAGAACCGATCATCTTCCTGCACGGCGGTGGCCAGGGCAGTGGCGGCTGGACCAACTGGAAGCAGAACCTCGATTATTTCGCCGCGCAGGGTTACCACGCTATCGCCCCGGATGCCATCGGCTATGGCCTGTCGAGCAAACCCGCCGATGGCGTCTACAACGTGGCCTTTCTGGTCGATTGCCTAAAGCATTATGTGGACAAGAGGGGCTTCAAGAAGCTGTCCCTGGTGGGCAACTCGATGGGCGGCGCCATGAGCATCATGTTTTCCCAGCGCTTTCCGCAGCTGCTGGACAAGCTGGTAGTGATGGCCCCTGCCGGAATCGGCGATCTGTCGAGTTACCGCCAGATGCCTGCCATCAAGCTGCTGTTCGAGATCGCCCACGAACCCGGTGGCGTGGACGAGCACAAAATTCGTCGGCTGTGCCAGGCGCTGGCGTATAACAACGCTTTTGTGACTGACGACCTCGTGCGGGAGCGTCTGGAAGTGGCACTAACGCAGCCTGCGGCGGTGTTTCAAACCCTGGACATTCCCGATCTGTCTCCAGGCTTCAAGGACATGAAGATGCCGTGGCTGGCGCTGTGGGGCGTTAACGATCAGGCCTGCCCGGTGGAACGGGGCTTCGACATTGTGCGGGCCAGTCCCAATTCGCAGCTTGTGGTCTACCCCGAATGCGGCCACTGGGTGCAGGCGGAGAAGGAGGACGAATTCAACCGGTTGTGCGTGCAGTTTCTGCAGAGCCATTGATGGCAGCCGCGCGAAGGCCGGCCTGGGCGGCCCAGGAAGTCGCCAGGGATGGTCATCCGGGGAGAATTCAGAATTCCGACTTTGTCGATTCTGCCGCATTGCTCAACTGTGCCGGAGTCCATGACACCGGCTTGATTCCAAAGCGTCGGTTCGGGTAGCGTCGTATCGCAGCGACCCTGCCGGGTCGCCCCGGATGCCGGCCAGGAGCACGAGTTGGACTATCCGAACGAAACCCACGCGGCCGCGCACAACCCCGGCTTGATTGCCGACTGGGTGCGTGAAGATCGTGTGCACCGGCGTGTGTTTGTCGATCCGGCCGTTTTTCAGCAGGAGATGGATCAGATCTTCACGCGCGGCTGGGTCTACGTCGCCCATGAGGCGGAGATCCCCCAGCCTGGAGACTTCAAACGGGCCCGGATTGGTTTGCAGCCGGTTATCGCCGTGCGTGATCACTCCGGCCAACTCCGTGTGCTGGTCAACTCCTGCCGGCACCGGGGGGTCGCCTTGTGCCAGGAAGAGCGGGGTAACACCCGTTATTTCAGTTGCCCATACCACGGCTGGGTATACGACAACAGCGGCGAACTGGCCGATCTGCCGGCGCCCGATCAGCAGGGCACGCACTTCCGCAAGCAGGACCATGGGCTGATTCAGCCGGCTCGGGTTTCGGTGCGGGCGGGTTTTATCTTCGCCAGCTTCAATCCGCAGGTGCCGTTGCTGGACGACTTTCTGGGTGTGGCTGGCAAGTACCTGGATTTCTTTGTCGAGCTTTCACCGACCGGCCGCCTGGTCATCGACAAGGGTGCGCATAAGTACGCCTACCCCGGCAACTGGAAGGTGCAGGTCGAAAACTCCATGGATGGCTATCATCCGGCGGTCGGGCATGCGTCTTTTTTCAGTAACGTGCTCAAGCAGCGGATCGGTCGGGATGCCACCGGCATGGTGGACGAGACCTCGCCAGTTCTCTCGCGAGCCTTCGCCAATGGCCACGCCCTGGCCGATTATCGAATGGTTAATCGGGGCAGCATTCTGGGCGCCAAGTCAGGCGAGCTGCCGGCCTCGCAGGTGCAGTACCGTGCGCGCCTGGTGGAGCGGGTAGGCGAGGACAGGGCCAGGGAAATCCTCTACTACAATGGCGGCAACGGCTACAACCTGCTGGTGTTTCCCAACCTGGTGCTGATCGGCTCACAAATCCGCACCATCCAACCCATCGCCCACGATCTGACCGAGGTCTATTCCGCCCCGACGCTGCTGGAGGGTGTCGCAGACGAAATCAACCTGGAGCGTCTGCGCGGTCACGAGGACTTTTACGGGCCAGCGAGCTTTGGCGCGCCGGATGACATTGAGATGTTCGTGCGCCAGTGGGAGGGCTTGCAGGCCAGCTGCAATGAATGGCTGCTCTACGAACGCGGGATGCAGATCGAACAGCGGGACGAGGAGGGGCTGGTGGCCCAGTGCATGACCGAAACGTCGCTGCGCGGTATCTGGCGCCACTACCGCCAGGCCATGCTGGACGGCGTGTAGGAGTGATCCATGGCTGGACGCAACGTAGACCCGCAACTAACCGCCAACGTGGCGGATTTTCTGTTCGAAGAGGCGGGCCTGCTCGATGAGCGCCAGTTCGATCAATGGCTGGACCTGTATTCCGAGGATGCGATTTATTGGGTGCCGGCCAATCGCCTGGACGCGGAACCTGACGAGCAGGTGGCTATTTATCATGACAATTACGCTCGCCTGAAAGAGCGCCTCGCTCGCATGCGCAGTCGTCGATTTTGGGCACAGAATCCACCGTCGCGGACCACGCGTACGGTGAGCAATGTCAGGATCCGCAGCCAAGGGGAACTGCTGGAGGTGGAGTCCCGTTTCATTCTGGTGGAACTGCGCCACGGCCGGTCTACCACCATTTCGGGGCTATACCGGCACCGCCTGCGCGAAAGCCAGGGTGATTACCGGATATGCCGAAAGGAGGTCCTGTTGATCCAGAATAACGAACCGTTCTATAACCTGACGTTTATTTTCTGAGCGCCCGCCGGATTTGGTTTCGGCCTGGCTACGGTCGGCCGGAGCGAATGTGCTCTGGCGTGTCTGTGCAGACACCGGCGATGGGTTCGGGCTAGCGTGAGTCTGGACTTTGCCGAGCACAAGGGCCGATGATCGACGGATTCGCGGGTGCGGCCGGTACCATAGCCGTCCCCCGAACAACCTGTCTGTAGCCCATGAACTCCCCCCGCAAAGCTGTCGCCCTCATTTCCGGGGGGCTCGATTCCATGCTGGCCGCCAAGATCCTGCTGGAGCAGGGTGTCCACGTCGAGGGCATCAATTTTTTCACCGGCTTCTGCGTTGAGGGGCACACCCACGCCATTCGCCGCCAGGACCAGGCCAAGCCCAAGCGCAACAACGCGCTGTGGGTGGCCGAGCAGCTCGGCATCCGGCTGCACATCGTCGACGTCATCGAGGAATATAAAGACGTCGTCATCAACCCCAAGCACGGTTATGGGCAGAACCTGAACCCCTGCCTCGATTGCAAGGGTTTCATGGTCGGTCAGGCACGGCAGTGGATGCAGGAGCACGGCTTCGATTTCATCGTCACCGGCGAAGTTATCGGCCAGCGACCGATGTCGCAGCGCAAGGACACCATGCCGGTCATTGCGCGCGAGTCCGGGGCCTTCGACCGGCTGCTCAGACCCCTGTGCGCCAAGCTGCTGCCGCCGACCCTGCCTGAGACCGAGGGCTGGGTGGATCGCGAGCGCCTGTACGACTTCAATGGTCGCAGCCGCAAGCCGCAGATTGCCCTGGCCGAGTCGTTCGGGTTCACTGAGTGGTCGCAGCCGGCCGGCGGCTGCTGTTTTCTGACCGACCCCAATTACTCGGCCAAGCTGGCCGATCTGTGGTCCTCGCGCGGCACCAAGCAGTACGAGCTCGACGACATCATGCTGCTGACGGTGGGCCGCCACCTGCGGCCGCGGCCGCACTTCAAGCTGATCGTGGCGCGCGAGGATGGCGAGAACAACTTCCTGATCGGCTATCGGCGCCAGTTCGCGCATCTGGAACCGGTCAGCCACGGCGGGCCGCTGGCGCTGGTCGACGGCACCCTGGACGGCGCCGATATCGAGCTGGCGGCGCGCATTGTGGCGCGTTACAGCCAGGGCCGCGAGGCCGGTGCGGTGACGGTGAGTTACACGTCCCTCGCGGGTAAAGCGCAGGAACTCACGGTTGCGCCGCTGCCGGTACAGGACTTGCCGGCGCAGTGGCATCTGTAGCGGCAGGTGCTGGCGGCGTGCTGGGTGTTTGCGCCGGCACGCTGGTGGGTAACTGCAGGCCGGCGGGCGGCAGGCCCGCCAGGCGGCGCAAACGCTGACGGGCGACCCGCTCGCGGGCGGTATCGGGCGCCAACTCGGCCTTTACGGCATGGCTGGAGCCGCGGTTACGCAGCACCTGGACCTGACCCAGATAACTCACCGCACCGGCTTTGACTTCGATTTCCAGCTCCGGCAGGCGTCGCAACTGCACCCGGTAGGTCTGCGGTCCCTGGCGCCAGTCGTGAGGATTGACGACCTGGTAGCCGTCGCCTGGCATGGGGTACAAAAAACGCTGTGGCAGGATGGCGCTGCTGACCTGGCCTTCCAGTGATACCAACCGATAACGCCCCGGCGGCAGATTTGGAATGACCATCAGCTCGGTGCACTGGTAGCGACTGGCGCGCGAGCCGATGCCGCGTTCCAGGCTGCTGAGCACCGCAATGCCCCGCTCAACCATCATCTCGACCGGCACGTAGGCGCGTAGCGCGGCATCCACGATCACCACCCCGGTGTCGGTGCCCGGTGTTATCTGTGGCGGCACTGAGCTGCCGCAGCGGCTGTTGAAATCATCTTCCGCCGCGCTGACGGCGCCAGTGGTGCCGAGAAGCGCGGTGAGCAGACATCCGATCAGGCGTTTCATTGCGGTAACCTCGCAGGGACTGGCACGAGCGGCCGGGACGGGCACATTCGCATTCTAGGCGAGTCGCGCCGGTAAAAAAGATCAAGCGCTGTCCAAAAGGGGGAAACCTGCGTGATTCTGCCGCGAGATTTGCTGCGCCGTTGCGGCGCAGCCCTGGCTGATCAGACTGCGTTCATCGATGGTGACCGTCGTCGCACCTGGGGCGACATGGATCGCCGCGCCGACCGTCTGGCCGCCGCACTGCAGCGCCTGGGCGTGGGCAAGGGCACGGTATGCGCGGTGCTGGCGCACGAGCGTGTGGAGGTGATCGAGCACTGGTACGCGTGTCTGAAGCTGGGCGCGCTGCGGGTAGGCATCAATTGGCGCTACGCGCCGCGCGAGATGCTGCATCTGCTGCACGACTCATCGGCGCGCGTGCTGCTGGTGGAGGCATCCTGCGTGCCGCTGCTGGCGGGGGAACTCGACGCCCTGCGCCGCACCGGGCTGATCCTGATCGGCTATGGGCCCGGTCACGGGCTGCCGCTGGACTACGAGACGCTGCTGGCGGCCGAGGGCAGCCGGCCCACGCTGCCGGCATTGACTGAAGACGATCTGATCGCCATTAGCTACACCACCGGTACCACGGGTCTACCGAAGGGTGCGCTATGGACGCAGCGCGGTGTGCGCGACGCGCTGGTGTATTCGAGTCTGCTGCTGGGCTTGCGCCAGTCGGACATCTACTACGCGCCGTTTCCGATGGCCGGCGTGCCGCTGCTGTGCGCCACGCTGGGTTTGGTCAATGGCATGACAGTGTTGTTGCCAGACGGAGATTTTGACCCTGTGCGCAGCCTCGATCTGATGGCCGGGCACCGCGCCACGACTGGAATTTTTGTGCCCACGATGCTGCAACGGGTGCTGGAGCAGCACGCCTCTGGCCACCACGATTTGTCTGCCCTGCGCATGGTCAGTTATGGCTCCTCGCCGGCCACGCCGCAGCTGATCCGCGGCGCCATGAGCCAGCTCGGATGTGAGCTGATCCAGCTGTATGGCCTGACCGAGGCCACCGCCGGCTGGCTGAGTTTTCTGCAGCACCGGGACCACGTACTGGCGCTCGATGGCCGGCCGGAGTTGTTGACTTCCTGCGGCCGGCCGGCGCTGCACGTCGACGTGTCTGTTCGTGCCGACGGCGGGGCCAGGCTTGAGGTGGGCGAAGTCGGCGAGATCTGGGTACAGGGCACGGTCAACACGCCCGGTTACCTCAATCGCCCCGAGGAAAACGCCGAACTGTTCAGTGGCGCCTGGCTACGCACCCACGATCTTGGCCGTTTTGACCAGGACGGCTATTTATATCTGACCGACCGCAAGAAATTTCTCATCATCACCGGCGGTTACAACGTTTACCCGGTAACCGTGGAAGCCGTACTCGCGGAACACCCCGCGATACGTGAAGCGGCCGTGGTGGGGGCGCCGCACCCGCAGTGGGGCGAGGCGGTCGTGGCCATCGTCAGCCTGCGGCCGGGGCAGCGCGCCACGGTCCAGGAGCTGTTGGCGTTTTGTCGGCCGCGCCTGGGGCGTTTCGAGTTACCCAAGCATATTCTGTTCGTGGACGATCTGCCCCGGGGCGCCACCGGCAAGCTTGCCAAGGCCAGGCTGCGCGATGAGCTGCGCGCCGATCCTTCGCAGTTGCCGTGGCCAGCAGCCTGAGCGCCACCTGAGGTGGCCTGGCGCAACGCCTGGAGCATGCTGGGCCTGCTGGTGGTGGGTCAGATCGCGATGTCGTCCGGCTCTTACCTGTGGGGGCCGTTGGCGCCGTTTCTGGTGGCGGAACTGTCGATCAGCAAAGCCCAGTTCGGCGCTGTGCAGTCCGCCTTCTATGTGGTCGGTGCGCTGATGGCGGTGCCGGCCGGAGTGCTGGCCGATCGTTTCGACGGCCGTTGGTTGCTGCTGGCGTGCCTACTCGCGATGGCGATTCCGCTGGCCGTGCTCAGCGCCGCCAAGACGCTGCTTGCGGTCACCCTGCTTGCCGGGTTGTGTGGTCTGGGCAACGGCGCTATCAATCAGGTTGGTGCGCGCGGTGTGTTGCATTGGTTTCCGCCGCGGCGGCGCGCCACCGCCATGGGTCTTCGCCAGACCGGCAACATGCTCGGCGCAGCGCTGGCCGCGGCGGCACTGCCGAGCCTGGCGCTGGGGCTGGGTTGGCGTGCCGCGGTGTTGCTGGTGGCGGCAGGCGCCGGGCTGGCGGCCGTTCTGAGTGGCTTGCTGTACCGCGAGCGGCCGGTGGATCTGACATCGACACCGTCTGCGGCCCGGCTTGGTCTGCGCGCCGTGGCGGGGCAGCTTTTTAGCAACCGACCCTTCGTGCGCCTGTTGCTGCTGGCGCCGTTCATCGCCTATGCGCAGATTGCGATGACGACGTTTTTTGTGCTGTTCCTGACCGACCGCCAGGGCGTGTCGGCGGCGGCCGCCGGCAGTCTGCTCAGCGGCGCGCTGTTGGCGGCCGCGCTGGGACGGGTCGCCTGGGGCGTGATCGCCGACCGCTTTTTCATTCATTCCCGTAGTCGTTGCCTGGCGCTGGTGATGGCGCTCACCGCGGCGGCGGCGGCGGGTTTGGCCCTGTTGCCGCTCAACGGCCCGCTGGTCGTGCCCGCGCTGATCGGCCTGCTGTATGGCTTTTGCGCCATGGGCTGGCAGGGGCTGTTGATGGTGGTTATCGCCGAATCGGTCGGCATCGCCGTGGCCGGCACCGCGGTCGGCCTGCTGATCAACGTCGCCTGGGGCGGTTTCGTGCTGGGACCGGTGGTGTTTGGCGCCCTGGCGGACGGCCCCGGCTATGGCATCGCCTGGACTTCCGTGGCGGGCGTGTCGGCGCTGTGCGCGCTGGCGTTGTGGGTGCCGGCGCCGGTCAGTCGAGCGGCGGTTTGAGTGGGGGCGGCTGCGTGGCCGCCACCGTCGGCGGGCTCTGGCAGCCGCTGACCTCGACCAGCGTGGTTTGCGAGATCGGAGCCTGGGCCAGCGCTGAACTGCCGATGTCCAGCGTCAGCACGTTGGGGTTGCCGTGCTTGCATAGGCTGTCCGGGTTGCCCGGTTCGGCCGGGTCGTACCAGGCGCCGGTGGCAATCTGCACCACTCCCTGGCGGATCAGATCCGTGACATGCAGGCCGGCCAGACAGGCGCCGCGCGGGCTTTCTACCCGCACTACCTGCCCTTGTGTGAGATTGCGCCGGGCGGCATCATCCGGGTGCATCCAGAGTGGCTCACGGCCGGCGATTTTGCTGGCCTGGCTCACGCGGCCCATGTCGAGCTGGCTGTGCAGGCGCGTGCGTGGCTGGTTGGTGACCAGATGCAATGGGTATTTCGCTGCCAGCGGGCTGCCCAGCCACTCGGCCGGCTCCAGCCAGGTGGGGTGCGGCGGGCAATCGGCGTAGCCGAAGCCGGCGATGGTTTCCGAATACAACTCGATGCGCCCGGATGGCGTGCCCAGGCGGTGCGTCTGTGGGTCAGCGCGAAAGCCGGCCAGCATGACATGCGGTTCGGGATTGGGCGGCACTTCCACGTAGCCATTGCGCCAGAACGTGTCGAAGTCCGGTAGCTCCACTTGCATACGCGCCGCGCCGGTGCGGGCCTCTTCGTAGACATGTTGGATCCACGCACTGGCGTCGCGGCCCTGCGTGAAGGCGGTGCCGACTCCACTGCGCTCGGCCAGCGCCGCGAAAATGTCGAACTCCGGACGTGACTCCCCAATAGGCGCGATGGCAGCACGGTTGGCGGCGATATAGCGGTCGCTGAGCAGGGTGGCGCTTGAAAGATCGTCGCGTTCCAGCGCCGTGGTGCACGGCAGCACGATGTCGGCGTGGCGGGCGATCGGCGTCCACCAGGCGTCGTTGACCACCACCGTGTCGGGCCTTTGCCAGCCGCGCAGCAGCTTGCCCAGGTCCTGGTGGTGATGAAACGGATTGCCACCCACCCAGTAGATGAGGCGCGTGTCCGGGTAGGTGATCGTTTCGCCGTTGAACTGGCATTCGCCGCCGGGGTTCAGCAGCATGTCCGAGATGCGCGCGACCGGGATGTAGGCCCCAGTGGGGTTGCGCCCGGCCGCCAGCTTGGGCACGGGAAAATGCCGTCTCGGCACGCCGGCACCGCCGGTGCCGTAGCCGCAGCCAAAGCCGCCGCCGGGCAAGCCGATTTGCCCCAGCATCGCGGCCAGCATCACCAGCGCCCAGTAGGCTTGCTCGCCGTGGTGCTGGCGCTGTACGGACAGCGAACAGTTGATCAGCGTGCGCTTGCTGGCCATGCGCCGGGCGAGGGTGCGAATTTCGTGCGCCGGCACCTCGGTGATGGCCGCTGCCCAGTCGGCGTCCTTGGCTTGGCCGTCGCTGGCGCCGGTCAGGTACGGCAGGAACTTGTCGAAACCTTCGCAGTAGCGGGCAACGAAGTCCCTGTCCCACAGGTCTTCCACATACAGCGTGTGGGCCAGGCCCAGCATGAGGGCAGTGTCCGTATTCGGTCGCGCGGCCAGCCATTGGGCGTTCAAATCCCCGGCCATGTCGTCGCGCAGCGGACCGATGTAGACGCACTCCACGCCACGCCGGGCCAGCTGCGCCAGATACATGGGGGTTTCGTGCACCGCCGCGCCGCCCAGGTCCGCCTGCGAATTTTTGGGCGGTAGCCCCCCGAACGCCACCAGCAGCTCGGTGTGTTGCACGATCGAGCGCCAGTCGGTGGGCATGACAATGGATTCGAGGCCGCCGACCACGTACGGCAGGATGTAAAAGGCCGCGCCGGCGCTGTAGTTGCCAACGCCGTCCGTGAATCCGCCGAGCAGATTCAGGTATCGATGCAGCAGTTGGCGGGCGTTATGCACGGTCGACGCACTGCCCCAGCCGTAGGAGCCGGCGTAGACGCTCCGGTTACCGTGTTCGGTTCGCACCCGCTCGATTTCGTCAGCCACCAGGCCTAGCGCGCGATCCCAGGACACGGGCACGAAGGCCTCGCCGCCGCGTCGTCCCGGTCCGGGGCCGTGCTTGAGCCAACCCTCGCGCACCATCGGCTGGGTGATACGCAACGGGCTGTGCACGGCGTCCACGAGCGATGCGCCGAAGGCAACCGGATGGGGGTCGGCCGCAAATGGGCGCATGTCAACCACGCGCCCGTCCTCGACTTGGGGATGAAACAGCCCCCAGTGGTTGAAGCTCAGCGGAGGCAAGGCGGGTGTGTTCATCTAGTCGCTCCGGAGCGCTGCGCCTGCGCCAGAAAACGTGGTTCGGCCCACTCGTTAAGTGTCACCGGGCGTGGCATCACGCCCCGACTGACCAGGAATGTCTGCGTCTGGTCAAGGATTGCCAGACAGTCGGCGTCCAGCCGGGGGGCCAGGCTGCGATGAAACGCCGGCCCCAACGCGGCCCACACCGATGCCTCGGTTAGGCCGAAATTTTCGGCATGCAGGGCGGCGGTTTCGTCTGGATGCTCGGCGGCCCAGTGTGCTGCATCGACCACTGCGCCGACGACCGCCTGCACCAGCTCGGGGCGTTCCTGAACCAGCGTGCTGCTGACGGTCCAGGCGCTGACATAGTCGTTGACGGCTTCGGTGCCGAGATCTCGCAGCAGTCTTCCATGGCCGCGCCGCTCGGTTTCGGCAACATAGGGCAGGAATGAGAACACGGCGTCCACCTGCCGCTCCAACAGCGCCCTGATCTGTGGATTGCCGTTGGGGCCGGTGGCGTCGGGAAACAAGTCTTTCGGCGCGAAGCTGGTCGCCGCCTCGGCGTCCGCGCGCTGGTGTGCCGCCCACGGGTTGCGCACGTCGATAAGCTCGACCTGCCCGATAGTCATGCCCGCCGCGCGCAGCATATGTATCAGCGCACGCGCTTCCCACGTGCCCAGCGCGCGCTGCGTGCCTTCCCATGGATCATCTCCTGCCAGACCTGCCGTGGCGGGGCCCAGCATCGCGCGGCCGTTTGGAGTAATGCCGATACGTCGTCCGGCAAGGTCCTCCGCGGTGCGCGCCGGATCATCCGGGCGCACTAGAAACCCTTGGCGGCTGCGGCAGGGCGTCAGGCCGATGAGGCGGGTGGCTCCCGCTGCGCGGGTGCCTTCGGAAAGCAAGGGCGGGATCTCGCCGCCATAACGCGAATAGCTTGGATGGTCGAAGGCGAAGTGGGTAGCGGAGCGCTGCGGTGGTAGCAACTCGAAGCGTACACCGGCGGCCGCGAAGGTCTCCGGAAAATGCCGCACTGCAATCAGAAAGGGATTGGGCACTGGGCAGTTGCTGTAATAAATCGTGTCCATGAAAAGCCCCTTTCAGCTCAAAAACCCGATGGGCGGAATGGCGCCGGTAAGCGCTCGCGCTCCGACCATGCGCGCCTTGTAATCCACTGGATCGTGCAGAGTCAGCGTGCGTACGTCCCGCCAATAGCGGTCGCTGCCTAACTTAGATAGGGCCGAGCGTGCGCCCATTAACTTGAAGATGCCCTGCGTGACTTCGAGCGCTGTTTCGGTTGCCACTACCTTGGTCTTGGCAACCCCCATCATGGCTGCGGTGCGTGCCTCTAGCAGCGCGTTGGCATCAAGGCTGGCGCGCGCGTCGAGCAACGCTTCGACCTGTTGCGCCGTATGGCGCAGCAGTGCGTCCGCGGCCGCCAGATGGGCAGCAAGCCGGCCATACTCAACCTGGGTTAAGGGGTCATCGGTGGCGCGTGCGACCCCGCTTTCGTAGTAAGGGCGGCCATGCTCGCGCAGGTAATCACGTGCATGAGCCAAGGCCGCTGCGGCTGTGCCCAGGTATACCGCGGAAAAATAGGTCTGGTTCATCGGGCCGAAGAAATCACGCGGGTCCGGCCGGCTTGGATCGACGCCTAGTGGCACCACCCAGTCGGTGGAAACCCAGGCCTCGCGTAGGCGCACGGTCCCACTCGCGGTGCCGCGCTGTCCCATCGCGCGCCAATCGTCGACGACCTCCACGCCCGCGGCATCCGGGGGGATGAAGGCAACGGCAAAGCGGTCCTCGATCATGCCCACCACATACAGCAAATCTGCCCCCAGCGAACCTGTGCAAAAGAACTTGTCACCGCATATGCGGTAGCCGGCGCCGTCGGCCGTGAAAGTGGTAGCAAAGATCATGGCGCTTGCCATGTGGCGCTCGGACGAGGCGTTGGTGACAAGCGCTTGGTCGTCTACGACGGCCCGGAACACTTTCGTGGCTAATTGTGGCGCGTTCAAGTCGCGTAGGTGCTGCATGCAGATGCTGTAGCTCGCGGCATAAATCTGGGCGACGGAAGGGTGTCCCTCGGCAAGGGTACGGGTTATCTCTACCAGAGTGCTAAATGGTGTCCCCCAGCCGCCATGCGCGGTGGGTATTGCCGCCGCCAACAGGCCGCTACGCTTGAGAAGGGCGATTTCCGCGTGTGGAAACGCACAGTCGGCGTCGCGCTCGGCATAGGTGGCGGCGAACTTGTCGGCGAGTTGCCGAGCCAGCGCCAATGCCTGAGCCGGGGCCAGCGTGAAAGCTTCCATCTTGGTTTCCCGATAGCGTTTCGTAAGGTCAAAAAACGTGTTCAGGACGTGCGACAGGCATCGTCCAGCACGCTGAAGTCGAATACGCGGCTCAGCGACACGATTTCAGTCATCCCGAGAAAGCGCGCGGCGGTGTCGATCCACCGCCGTTGGTTGGCCTCGGGCAGATAACCCTCCGTATCCAGCTGCGGCAAAGTAATGTCCACCGTCTTGGCAACGAAATTCTTCCGCCAAGCCCTGTGCTCGGGTGAGCGTAAGCGCAAGTTCGCGGTCGGCTTTCAGGGCGCGCACGCTCGCCAGAAGCGCGCGTACCAGCCGCACTACCTCGTTGCGACGCTCGGCCAGCATGTGGTCGGTGGTCATCACGCCGTATGCCATTGGCTGGCCCCACTCGCTCAGCTGTGCCAGCTGGCGCAGGCCGAGACTTTCTGCCATCGCTGTCACCAGCGACATGAGGATGGCGGGATCAGCTGTGCCCCGGCGCAGTTGTTCTGCGCCGGGGCCGTTAAGCTGGATGCCCGCGCCCTCCAGCACGCTAGCGGGATCACCACCGGCTTGGCGGAGGCCATCATCGAGGTAACTGCGCGCCATCGGCGAGGTCGGTGCGAGACATCGGCCGGTCAGATCCTTGAGGCTTGTGATCGAGGGACTGGTCCACAGCTCCCAGCCGGTTGGCTGATACGAACAGACGAACTTCAGACCCTGACCTTGCACGGAGCGTATGAGCGGGAGCGCCAGCACGTTGCAGACCTCGACGCGACCTTGCAGCAGCGCGTTGACGACCGGTTGGCCGGTGCCAGGACACATGGCGTGGACTTCAAAACCTTCTGCCGCGAAAGGTTCGGGGTTGAGCAGCGGAATATTGCCAGTGAGTTGCAGGTGCGCAGTGGCAAACCAGATCGGGTCAGACATGGACTGTGCCAATTCCTCGGCAAGCACAACGGAGAAGTCGAGCACCTGTGCCACCGCGATCCCAGCATCCACCAGTTCGAGTCGTTCTTGTTTCTCGTCCCACTGTTACTACACACACGTTATCGCTGTTCTGGGTGGCGGATGCATGTCGTCGCACAACCAGTGTCCGAAAGCCCAGCGCCGTGAGGTGGGGGAAACTCATGGCGCGCATGCAATTGCTGCCTCGCTAACAGCACAAAACTGGGCGACCGAAGGGCCGTCCTCAGCGAGGATGCGGGTAATCTCACCCGGGGACCCGAACGGGAACTCGTCAACGAGCTGCCGAGCCAAGCGCAACGCCTGTTCGGCATCTTTTACGGCTCTCGCGGCGTTGTACACGCTCATATCAGCACCGACAATGCGCGTGGCAGCGTCCGGTGGTCGAACAGGATGCGGCGGCAGGCGATTCGCCAGCCGGTATCGGTCTGAATCAGGGAGTCCTCCCGAGCGCCGACGAAGAAAGCCTCTGTATCCTCCAGACGCGACTGGAAGACGATGAAATTGGCGGCGACTTCCAGATCCTTCTTGTTCGTGGCAGCGGAGATACGCACGTTGCTCAGTAGGTGGCGGGTTCGAGACGGCGGCTGTTCGGCGTGTGCGTATCGGGTCTTCAGACGGGCGATGCGCAGTTCCAGGAAACGCCGATCCTCGTTGAAGATACCGAATCCGTGCTCCAAGGGGATAGCCTGCGGCGCCTGGTGAATCGGCACGATTGGAGACAGGTAGATGGCGTTGTCGGTGAACTGCTCCAGCCATTCATCGAAGCGGCGCGCGTCGAGCAGCGCGGCTTCATGAAACAGGAATTGTTCCACCTCATGTTGCAGCGCCGCATCAACCATGGCTTTCGCCCCGTTGCATGCACGCTGACCAATAGGCGTAGAAATTTCGCTGGTTATGTTCGGTGACGCTGGCGTAGACCTGCCCTGGCAACGGAATCTCTGTAAGGGGCGGCGTGGTCAGTCCCATGGTGTAGTCGAATGGCACGCGGCGTGACGCCACGCCGCGTGATGCTGCCGTTACCTGCTCGATGTTTTCCACGTCGTCCTGGCCGAAGAAACCGCTCACGGCCTGCTCACCGGTCGCCATGTGGAGCACCTGGTCGCGGATGGCGCGCGGCGCCTGCGAGTCCAGGGCGATCGACTGCCACACTTCCATGGCGTTCGCGCCGCGCGGGTGCCACCAGATCAATGAACTCGAATGGAATGCGCTGAAGTCGTTGAAAGAGAAGTTTGGAAAGATATTCGACACACCAAGCGCGAATACATCGGCCTGAAGTTCGGAAACCTCACCCCGCAGTTTGGCGCGCAGTGCCTCAAGGTATTCCACCGCCTCTGGTCCCAGCGTCTGCGCGTAGGCCCTTTCGAGCGGGTATTTTGTACCAGGCTCGGGTAGCAGTTGCGAACCGTGCCCGTTGGGGAACCCCACTGTGTAGTCGGGGCCTCCGCCGATGATGGGCGGCAGGGCATTGGTGATGAACGCCGAGGCATGGGTATGCATCGTGTGGTAGTTGTCGCCGGCGAAGTTCTCCGCCGCCACCTTCCAGTTGCCGGCGACCTTGTAGCGTTGTTGACCAGGCAGAACCTCGAGCCTCCCGAGTTGGCGGGCGGCCATCAATTCCAGATACCAGCGCAAGTCACCTAAATAAGTCCTCAGCGGCACCACATCCGCGTCCCAGCAAGCAAACACGAATCCGGCACAGGTATCTACGCGAGGGGCTTCGAATAGCGCGCGCGGCCCTCGGTGGAAATCGGCACCGTAGACCTCTTGTTTATGAGGCACCGCTACCAATTTTCCGGCGGTGTCGAAGGTCCAGCCGTGATAAGGGCACTCGAACGCCTTGGCATTGCCGGATTCCTCGCGGCAGATCTTCATGCCACGGTGGGTACAGGAGTTCAAAAACACCCGGATCCTGCCGCCTGGGTCACGCGTGAGCAGCACGGGATCTTCCGCCATGTACTGGGTCACGAAATCGTTAGGGCGCGGGACTTGCGATTCGTGACCCACCACCAGCCAACACCTCCCGAACACTCGCTCCAGTTCGTTCCGATACAGCGTTT
>CAZZHF010000011.1:0-9140 GCA_964653545.1 uncultured Gammaproteobacteria bacterium
TGGATGCCGCCCGTGGCGATGCGTTGATTCCGATCGACGTTGATTTGCAGGATCCACCGGAGGTAATTCTCCAGTTGCTCGACGCCTGGGAGCAGGGTTACGAGGTGGTGGTTGGTCACCGTACCGACCGCGGCAACGACTCGCTGTTCAAGCGCCAGTCGGCGCGCTGGTTCTACAAGATAGTCAATGCGGTCGCCGATACGCCGGTGCCGGAAAACGTCGGTGATTTCCGGCTGATCGACCGCTGCGTGGCGGATGCGCTAAAGCGCCTGCCGGAGCGACGGCGGTTCATGAAGGGTTTGTTTGCCTGGGTCGGTTTTCGCACCGCGGTGGTGGACTACCAGCGTGCGCCGCGCGCGGCTGGCATGACTAAATTTTCCGGCTGGAAGCTATGGAACCTGGCGCTGGAAGGCATTACCAGTTTCAGTACCGCACCACTGCGGTTGTGGACGTATATCGGTGCCGTGGTGGCCGGGCTGGCCTTTGTCTATGCGCTGTACATCGTTTTTCGGGTGCTGTGGCTGGGTGTGGACCTGCCCGGTTATGCCTCGCTGCTGGTGGTGGTGCTGTTCCTGGGTGGCATTCAGTTGATCGGTATCGGCGTGCTGGGCGAGTACCTGGGGCGTGTTTATCTTGAGGTCAAGCAGCGGCCCACCTACATCGTGAGACGGGAACATGGAGGCGAGTGAATACCGCTTCATGGCCGAACACGAGGACCGGCACT
The DNA here is from genome assembly GCA_964653545.1 of uncultured Gammaproteobacteria bacterium. Classification (GTDB taxonomy): domain Bacteria; phylum Pseudomonadota; class Gammaproteobacteria; order Immundisolibacterales; family Immundisolibacteraceae; genus Immundisolibacter. Next base: position 725 of record CAZZHF010000011.1, read on the forward strand.
GGTGGTTCGCCGGCCGGCGGGCCGTGCTGGCGGCACTGCTGGACGGGCTAGCCCTGCCAGCGGACGCACGCATCCTGGAAGTTGGCTGCGGCACCGGCGGCAACCTGGCGCTGCTCGGTCGTTACGGTCACGTCACTGCGCTCGAAATGGACGCCTACGCGCGTGCCTTCGCGCGGCAGAAAACGGGTGTGGATGTTCGCAATGGGGTGCTGCCACAGACCCTGCCGTTTGTTGACGAGCGGTTCGATCTGGTGTGCCTGTTCGATGTGCTGGAGCACGTGGCGGACGACCATGCGGCGCTGGCGGCCATTGCCGGCCTGCTGGCGCCGGGTGGGCGCTTGCTGCTGACTGTGCCGGCGCACCGGTGGTTGTGGAGCGTGCACGATGAGCATCTGCACCATCGGCGGCGCTATGCGCGGGCCGGTTTGCGCGCGCTGCTCAAGGCGAACGGCTACGTCGTCGACCGGACGAGCCATTTCAATGCACTGCTGTTTTTGCCCGCGGCGGCGGTGCGCCTTGTGGATCGCTGGCGTGGCCGGCCGACGGCGTCGGGCGCCGCCTTGCCGTCGCCGGCTATCAATCGTGTGCTGACTTGCCTGTTTGCGGCGGAAGCACCGTGGCTGCGGCGCTGGAATTTGCCGTTTGGTCTGTCGCTGCTGGCCCTGGCCAGGCCAATCAAATAAGCGGTGTCCGCTGCTTGTCAGTGGTGATGTTCGGAAGCTGAGGGAGTTCGTGGGCGCGGCGCGATAGGGTAATCGCCGTGCCCGGCCATCCCCAACGGTACGGTAATGGTTGCCGCTTAAAGGCCTTGGAATGAGGGGATACTATGGCGATCAGTCATCCGGGAGGTTGCATGTTGTATGTACGGCGCGATGCGAACGGCGGCATCGCCGCGGTGGCTACGTCACGACAACCCGATTTCCCCGAGACGCTGGCGGCGGATGATCCCGACCTGTTGGCATTTTTGCAGGGGGCGGGGTCCGGGCTAACCACCGAGGCGCTGGCCAGGACCGACCTGGGCCTGGTGCGGGTGGTGGAGGATTTGGTGACGGCCTTGGTCGAGCGCGGCGTGATTCGCTTTACCGATTTGCCGGAGGAGGCGCGTCTGAAACTGTCGCAGCGGCAGGGCCTCCGACACCACCTGCGGGGTCTGAATCCGGTGGACGAGGACGACGCCATCCTGTGACCTGCGTTATCCGGGTAACTGTGGCCAGGGTTCGGGGGTGGCTAGATGGTGCCCCTGAGCGGCGTCAACCCGAAGCTCCTCGATGGCTCGCAGCTGGTCCGCGTTTTCGACCGCTTCGGCGATGATCAGGCAGTCCAGGCCATGGGCGACTTCACGCAGTGTGCGGATAAAAAAGTGGCTGTCCGCATCCTGCGGCAGGCTGTGGACGTAACGTCCGTCCACCTTCAGATAACTGGGTTTGATGCCGGCCAGGTAGCCGAACGGGTTGAAGCCCCGCCCGAAGTGATCCAGGCCAACCCCGCTGCCGCGGCGGGCAAGTTCGGTGATCAGGGTACGCAGCGCCGGCAGGTGCAGGGCGGCTCCGTATTCGGGCACTTCAAAGGTCAGGCGGCTGGCCCGGTCCGGGTGTCGGTCCAGGGTCTGCAATAGCCAGGCATGAAAGCTGACGTCTGTCAGCGAGATGGCGCTCAGGTTGATTGCCACGCGCAGGTCGGCTGGCCCCGCGGTTGGCCACTGGTCAAGGACCGCGTCGATGACTGTTTTGTCGACTTGAGTCGCAAGACCGTGCCGGTAGGCCATGGGCATGAAATCCGCTGCCGAGAGCAGGCCCTCATCGGTGGGCAGGCGCAGCAGGATTTCGTGATGTAGCGTCGTGCCGCTGCCGTTCAGGCGCCGCACCGGTTGGGCGAACAGCCGCCATTGGTTTTGTTGCAGGCTGGTGGTGAGCAGCTCGCGCCAGGCACTGGCCGAACGCGCCCGTACTTCTTCGGTAGTCGGCGCCAGGCGCCAGGCGTTGCCGCCGTCTGTTTGCGCCTGACGCAGGGCGGCGTCGGCGCGACTGAGCAAGCTGCCGGGCGTATCGCCCTCGCAGTGCAGGGCGATGCCGACGTGGCCGCCATCAAAGGCACTCAAAAGGCCGCCGTCGTGCAGACGGCTGAGCAATGCGGCCAACGCTTCCCCCAGGGCGGCAAGGTCATCGCTGCTGGTGCGTGGCAGCAGCATGGCGAAATCGGCACCGCTCAGGCGCGCCACGCAATACGGGTGAAAAGCGGCCGCCTCCGCGCGCAACGCGTCGCCTGCCTGACGCAGCAACTCGTCGCCGCCGGCGTACCCATGCTGCTCGTTGTAAGCGCGAAACTCACGCAGCTGTATCAGCAGCAAGGCGCCACGGAAATGCAGTTCCTGGGAGCTGAGCAGGTGCGCGGTCTCGCGGTCGAACAGTGCGCGGTTTCCCAGGCCCGTGACCGGGTCCCGATAGGCTTGCGCTCGCAAGGTTTCTGCCAGCGTGATCTGTTCCGCCAGCATCTGCTGCACTTTGCCGGACAGCCGGTTCATCGCCTCGACCACGCGTCTGAGCTCGGGTGTGCGGGGCAGCTGCTCCTGCACGGGGAAGTCGCGGTTGGCGATGGCCGTGGCCTGTGCTTCCACGCCGCGCAGTGGCTTCAGAATAATCCGAACGCCGCCCATCGCCCCGACCAGAGCGAGCGCTGCGACCAGGGCGAACAGCGCCGCCGAGTCGCGGAAGGTCCCCCACAGTTCAAGGTAGGCGTAGCCCGGATCGCTGCGGACCTCGATTGTGCCGAGCCGTTTCCAGCCTGACATGAGCAGCGCTTCGCCGAGCGGCGTCTTGACCGGAAGTTGGCGCACAAACCAGCTGGGAACGTCTTGCGGCGAGCTTGTCTGGGTGCGCTCGATCACGGGGGTACCGGCGGTGTCGAGCACGCGGATCGACCGGTAGTAGCCGCTGTCGAACATGGCGTCGATCAGCGACTCCATGGTGGCGCGATCGTCCTGCTCCACCGAGGTCGACAGCGACAGACCAAGCGATGTCGCCGCATCCTGGGCGTGAGACTCAAGCTGCCGGTCCAGATAGCGACGGGTGTTGGCGACGCTGATCGCGACGCTGCCAACCCATACCAGAAGCAACAACGTCAGGATGGCGAGTGTCAGTTGTCGCAGCAGACTCATTGGGTGGCATGCTCCGGAAAAAGTGCGTGAACTTTGCTGTGTTTCATGCGGATGACCAAATCTCGCCACGGTCCGATACGGGTGGCACTGCCCACGCGGCGACTGTTGCCCCGGGCCTTGGCGATCCACAAGCCTCGGCCGTTGAAACTGTACACGGGAGTCAGATCGCTGCGCGCCGAGCCGGGCAGAACGTCGGCCACGAGATTGTCCAGCACGCGCGGATCGCTTGCCGGGGTGGCGTAATACGCCAACACCATGTGCGCCTGGTTCAGTTTGTGCGCTTTAACGTATGTGATTTGCAGCTGCGCCGACGACACGCCCATTTCCACCAGAGTAAAGTACTTGGCGATGGCGAAATCTTCGCAATCCCCGGCCCCCCTGGCGAGAAACTCCACCGGCGTGGCCCAGTAATCGGCTGCCTCCCACAGCAGGATGTCGTCAACGAACTCCAGGTCGTTGAAAAAATCGTTGACGGCTTTCAACTTGGCGGTCGTGGAAAGCTTGGCCCCACTGTCCAACAGCGCCTGCCAGTCCCGGATGCGCTGCCGGGCGGCATTGCCGTATGGCTGCTCGATGCTGACCGGAACCGGGTCCCGGCTCGGGTCCTGGGCGACCGCCGGAAGCAATAATCCGACCCAAAGCAGGGCGAGCCAACCGCCGGCGATCCTCGCCATCGGACGCTTCATCAGGGGCGAGCTCAGCTGCATCCTCGCACCTGCTAACGCATTACGTGGCCGGGCGCGGCGCCGGCATCCGAGCAGGCGCAGAAGCAGCATTTCGTTTTCTCACGGTGCCTCGTCGCGGTGGTGTTCACAGAGATGTGGCTAAAAAACGGCAACGGATACGGCCCACCGGTGCGACAAGCATTGGTCGCTTGATTGAACGTTAGGCACGGCAAAGCCTGGTCGAAGCCCACCGTCTCAAGCTGCCGGCCACACTGGCCGTTAGTAGTATCGTTTGCGGCTCGTGGCCGCCGAAACCTGAGGTCCTGATGGAGAATTCCCGGTTGTCGGTTCCGGATTGGGCGCTGTCGGGTCCCGCTACCCGGCTCGAGGATCCCTTGCTCGACTGCCTGGTGTTCGCTTGCGCGGCATATCAGCGCGCCAAATCCGCTGAGGCGCTGACCGCCGGCCTGCCGCTCCAGGACGGTCGTCTTACGCCGGCTTTGTTTGTTCGGGCTGCCAGCCGTGCCGGACTCAGCGCGCGTCTGGTACAGCGCGAACTTGGCCGTATTCCATCGCAGGTGTTGCCGGCGATACTGCTGCTCAAATCGCACCGGGCTGTGGTGCTGCTTGGGGTGTCGCCCGATGGGCAGTGGCGGGTCGCGGACCCGGAACTGGGCATGGGTGAAGTGTTGCTGACGCCCGACCGCCTGGCCGAAGACTATGCCGGCAGTGCGCTGTTCCTTAGGCCCGAGGCGCAGTTCGACGCACGCACGGCGCAGCACCCGGAGCCGCCATCGGGACATTGGTTCTGGGGCAGCTTGCGCCGCCTGTGGCCGATCTACAGCGAGGTGCTGCTGGCAGCGCTGTTGATCAATCTGTTCGCCCTGGTTACGCCGCTGTTCGTTATGCACGTCTATAACCGGGTCGTGCCCAACCGCGCCATGGAGACACTCTGGGTGCTTGCCATCGGCGTTGTGGTGATCTACCTGTTCGACACCCTGATGCGGTCGCTGCGCGCCTATTTTCTGGACGTGGCCAGCAAGAAATTCGACGTCAGTCTGTCCGCCCGCCTGTTCGAACAGGTCATGGGCGTGCGTCTGGAGGCGCGTCCGCGCTCGGTGGGCGCATTCGCCAATCAGCTGTCGGAGTTCGAAAGTTTTCGCGAGTTCATCACCTCGGCCACGCTGACCACCCTGATCGATGTGCCGTTTGCGGTGTTGTTTTTGATCGTGATCGCCTGGCTTGGTGGGCCGGTGGCCCTGGTGCCCTTGGTACTGATGCCGTTGGTGCTTTTGTACGGTATGGCTGTGCAGGCACGCCTGCGCGATCTGGTGCTAAAGACCCAGCGACTGGCGGCGCAAAAGCACGCGACTTTGATTGAGACCCTGACCTCACTTGAGACGGTGCGCGCCACCGGCGCCGCCGGTCCGGTGCAGCAGCGCTGGGAACAGGCGGTGGGCAACATGGCTCGCCTGAGCATGCGCTCGCGGATGTTGTCCACGTCGGCTGTGAACGTGGCGTCGCTGGCGGTACAACTGGCCACGGTCGGCATCGTGGTGGTGGGTGTCTACCGTATCGTTGACGGAAATCTTTCGGTCGGCGGCCTGATTGCCTGCATCATGTTGGCGTCCAGGGCGATGGCGCCGCTGGCACAGGTTGCCGGTTTGCTGGTGCGCTTCGATCAATCGACGGCGGCGCTCAAGGTGGTGGACCAGATAATGCAGCTGCCGGTGGAGCGGCCGGTTGGGAGCAGTTTCCTGCACCGACCGACGCTGCACGGCGCGATCGAGTTCAGCGACGTTACCTTCAAGTACCCCGGGCAGGACCTGGCGGCGCTCGACAACGTGTCGCTGCGAATCACTGCCGGTGAGCGAATTGCCATAATCGGTCGGATTGGTTCGGGCAAAAGTACGCTCGAACGGCTGATTCTTGGCCTTTATCAACCGACCGCAGGGGCGGTGTTGGTCGACGGTATCGACCTGCGCCAGATTGATCCGGCGGATTTGCGACGCAATGTTGGTTATGTGCCGCAGGATGTGGGGCTGTTCTTTGGCACCGTGCGGGACAACATAACGTTGGCGGCGCCGCATGCCAGCGACGAAGCCGTCCTTCGCGCGGCTGAGATCGCGGGGGTCAGCGCGTTTACCAGTCGCCACCCGGCGGGTCTCGACCTGGCTGTCGGGGAGCGCGGCGAGGGCCTCTCTGGCGGCCAGCGGCAGACCATCTCGATCGCCCGCGCGCTGCTGTTGGAGCCGCCCATCCTGATAATGGACGAACCCACCAATGCCATGGACAACACCACCGAGGAGCAGTTCAAGACTCGCCTGGCCCCGCTGGTGCAAGGTAGAACCCTGCTGCTGGTGACGCATCGCGCATCCCTGTTGTCGCTGGTTGACCGCATTATCGTCATGGACACCGGACGCATCGTTGCGGATGGTCCCAAGGATACGGTGCTCGAAGCCCTGCGCAGCGGCCAGGTCAGTGGGCGGCAGACATGAGTGGGCTGCGCGCCGCCGGGTCTTCTCTGTGGGCGCGATGGCGCGACCTTGATCGTCGCGATCTTGACTTCATGGCGGACACCGACGCGGTCGATATCGACCCTGCCCATCCGGCTGGACATTTGATTTTGTTTGCCGTCGCGTTGTTGTTTGTGATCGCTCTTCTGTGGGCGTCGATAGCACGGGTAGACGAAGTGACCCATGCGGAGGGCCAGGTCATTCCGTCATCGCAGGTGCAGGTGGTACAGAACCTGGAGGGCGGCATCGTCCGGGAAATTCTGGTGCGTGAGGGCGATGTCGTGGCCAAGGGCCAGGTGCTGCTGAACATTGACGATACCCGATTTGCCTCGTCCTACCAGGAGGGCCGCCTCAAGTACCTGGCGTTGTTGGCCAAGGCAACCCGGCTGCAGGCCGAGGCCGAAGGCGTGACGCTGCAGATGCCTTCCGATGTAACCAGGGAGGCGCCGCAGCTGGGTGAGGATGAACAGCGTCTGTACCTCACCCGTCAGCGGGAACTGGCGTCCAACCGCCAAATCATCGAACAGCAACTCAGCCAGCGCCAGCAGGAGTTATTGGGCATGCGCTCGCGGCTGGGACAACTCCAGCGCAGCAATGCGCTGCTGCAGGACGAACTGCAACGAACCGAGCCGCTGGTTGGCGAGGGCGTCATATCCCACGTCGAGCTGCTGCGCCTGCGCCGCCAAGTCAACGAAACCCGGGGCGACCTGGATGGGGTTCGGCTGGCTCTGCCAGGCGCGCAAGCGGCGCTGGACGAGGTGGCGCAGAAAATCAAGGATCTGGATCTGAAGTTTCGCGCCCAGGCACAGGGCGAACTCAACGACGTAAAGTCTGAATTGGCCGCCACCGTGGAGGCCAATACGTCGGCCCTGGACCGCGTTACCCGCACGGCTGTGCGGTCCCCGTTGCGCGGAACGGTCAAGCGTTTGAAAGTCGCGACCGTTGGTGGAGTGGTGCAGCCCGGTATGGACCTGGTGGAAATCGTGCCCCTGGAGGATGCCCTGCTGGTGGAGGCGAAAGTCCTGCCACAGGACATTGCATTTCTGAGGCCGGGGCAATCGGCCTCGGTCAAGCTCAGCGCTTACGACTCCACCATCTATGGGGCGCTAGATGCCACCCTGGACCATATCAGTGCCGATTCCATCACGGACGACGAAGGGCACAGCTTCTTTGTGATTCGGGTGCGTACGCGGGATCGCGGTTACGTCAAGGACGGCGAATCGCTGCCGATAATCCCGGGCATGACGGCTTCCGTGGATGTGCTGACCGGGCGCAAGACGATATTGACCTACCTTTTGCGCCCGATCGGACGCGCCCGGGAGCGGGCATTTCACGAGCGATGATGTTTTATATTGCAGTGTGGGTTCCTGCGGTAGTCGGCGCTGGCCCCCTTGGCTACCCGTCCAATAGCAAGGGTTTGACCAAGTCGGCATCATCGCGTCATTAAGATTTCAGTTTGGCGCCTGGCGCCGTGTGCCGACAGCCAACTGGCCGGCGCAGATTCATGACCCAAACGGGACGAGGTTTCGATGGCTCAGCAAAATATTGGCGTTGTTACGGCGGTTGTGGGTCAGGTTGTCGCCGTTGGCGAGGACGGGGTCGAGCGTGTTCTGACGGTTGGTGATGCTGTCTACGCCGATGAAATCATTCGCACTGCCGATGCCGCGGCGGTCACCATCCAGTTCACGGACGGCACCTGGTTCGATCTGGGCCGCAACACCATGGCCGTGTTGGATAGCGAGGTCTTCAGCCCTGACGGGGCGGAGGACGAAGCCGCTAGCGCCGCCGTGGTGCAGGTGGAAGATATCCAGGCGGCCATTCTCGCAGGCGCGGATCCGACGGCCCTTCTGCCCCCGACGGCGGCCGGCCCAACAGCCGCCGGTGGCGGCGGCGAAGAAGGCGGGCATTCCTTTGTGGCGCTGGATCACGATTTTGTTACCGCCACCCCGCAAGCGGGTGTGTCCACGTCGGCGTCCCCGTTGCTGTTCGCTAACGCGACTGAAGTCATTGTGCCGGTCGAACAAGAGCCGGTGAACGATGCGCCGGTGGCGGTGGACGACACCTTCAGCACCGGCGAAGAC
>CAZZHF010000011.1:9240-20946 GCA_964653545.1 uncultured Gammaproteobacteria bacterium
GTCGAGCAACGAGGCGACGGTGACGATCAACGTCACGCCGGTGAACGATGCGCCGGTGGCGGTGGACGACACCTTCAGCACCGGCGAAGACACCGCGGTGACGATCACCTCGGCGGGCTTGTTTGGTGCCGATGGCACCGGTCCGAGCAACGATTCGGACGCAGACAGTGCGAGCTTCAGCTCGATCACGGTGACGGCGCTGGCGACCGATGGGGTCCTGAAGCTGGACGGCGTCGCGGTGACGCTGAACCAGGTGATCACGGTGGCGGACATTGCCGCGGGCAAGCTGACGTTTGTGCCGGACGGCGATGAGAACGGCAGTCCGTATGCGACGTTCAAGTACACGGTGAGCGACGGTGCGCTGTCGAGCAACGAGGCGACGGTGACGATCAACGTCACGCCGGTGAACGATGCGCCGACCGTGACGCCCGGGATGGTGCGTGTCTCTGAGGAAGGCCTGGCCTGGGCCAATCCGGACAGCGCTGGCAATCCGACGGATACGACGAACGTGAAGACTGCATCCGGCAACCTCGTGATTACCGATCCGGACAATACGACCTTTACCGTGACGCTGGGGGCGCCAGCCCCGGGCACTTACACGTCCGGCGGACAGAATATCGTCTGGACGCTTAGCAACACTAACCACACCCTCACCGGCACCGTGGGTTCGGCCATCATCATGGTGGTTAGCATCGACGATGCCGGTGCATACACGGTGATGCTGTCAGGCCCGGTCGATCAGCCGCTGGGCAACCAGGAGAACCTGCTGCCCATGGTTTTCGGGGTCAACGTCAACGACGGTACGGTGACCACGGCGAGCTCGCTGACGGTGACGGTGGAAGATGATTCACCGATCCAGGCCGTGACCAATGGCATTTTTCAGAATGGCGTGGGCACGCAACTGGTTGGTACGCTCGCGTCGATCGGCGCCGACAATACCGCGAGCAAGGTCACGTTGAGCGGTGCTCCGCCGGCCAATTTGACGTCGAACGGTGTCGCGCTGACGTACAACCTGAGCGACGGCGGCTCTACGCTGACGGCCAAGGCCGGCTCTGACACCGTCTTTACGTTGACGGCACACCCGGACGGAACCTATACGTTCACACAGTTGGCGCTGCTCGATCTTACGATTCTCAGTACCAATCTTCAGTCCGGCATCGGGGCGGGCGGCCCACACAATAGTTATTACGTGTATGTCGACGGCAGCTTTGGCCCGGTTGAGAACGCCAAGGACTGGGCGGTGAAGATTACCGGGAGCGCCGGCATCAATCCCAGCACCCCGGGCATGGGGGTAGGCAATAACCTGTTTGAGACCGGCGAAACCATGCGCTTCGAGTTTGACGATGAGCATGCCAGCTCGATAGGAGGGACAACCCCGAATCTCGCTTACCAGACGAGAATAGGTATCACCGATATCAGCGGCACTGAGTCGGTAAACTGGACAGCCTATTTCACCGACGGGTCAACCCAGACAGGAGTCGCCACGGCCCTGAATCTGGTAAATGGCGCTATCGTGATTACGGCGCCTGGCGGATTCTATATCGACTATGTCGATTTGGCGGCAGGGGTGGACACTTCTGTGCGCATCAACGGATTGACGAACCTGGTTCAGAACGATACCGGGACCGCAAATTTGACTTTCGGCTTTGTGGCGACCGATGGCGATGGTGATGCCGTCAGCGGGTCGTTGTCTGTCCTGGCCCAGAACTCCAGCACACTGACCGGAGGCACGGGTAATGACGCCTTGGGTGGCGGCATCGGTGCCAATATTCTGATTGGCGGCGACGGCGACGACATTCTTACCGGTGGATTGGGCGCTGATGTCTTTAGGTGGCAGGCGGGGGATATCGGTACCGATACCATCATCGATTTCAACAAAGCTCAGGGCGACGTGTTGAATCTGAAAGATTTGCTGATTGGCGAAGGTGGGACGTTCGCGTCCAATAACCTGGCCGACTACCTTACTTTCAGCCTGGTCGGCGGTGATACGGTTATTTCCGTGGATGCGGATGGGGCAGGACCGGATGGTATCGTCCAGACTATCGTATTGCAGGGCGTCGATCTGGTTACCGGCGCGGGCAGCCAACAGGACATTGTCAACAACCTGCTGGGGAGCGGCCATCTGGTAGCGGATGTGATGCCCTGAGCGCGTTTGAATGATGCACGAAATGTGAACAGGCCATTGATAAAGGTTGGGTCGTATGGCGGTGCGCGAGAGCGGATCTCCGGCGCCTCCGGACCTAGCATTTAACCACGAGATTGAAAAGCGCGACCTAAGGTCACGAGTCTTCTGACCGCATGGCGACGGTTGTCTTTCGCCTCAAGGAACACAGTGATGGTTCGGATCCAGAACAGGTGCGAGTGTAGTCGGTAGCTTTAGATAGCCTATTGCATGCGATTCGCGCGTGAATTTTCTCATATACTCTCCAAGGTCAGTGCGTACTGAAGTTATGGGTGGGGTTGGTACGCCATCAATCAAGAAAGGTGCTAAATGCTATGAAGGTTGTCCGTCCAATTGCCTTAATCGGCGTGCTGATACTGATTGGGTCACCGGCTATTGCGGGTGATCTTGCCGCCACGGTTCGCAAGGCGATAGAGCACAATCCCGATGTCCTGATCACTCAGGACGACAAGCGCGCGATCGAACAGGATGTTCGCGAGGCCAAGGCGGGGTACCTGCCTCGCGTGGACGTGTCTGCTGGAGTTGGCGGGGAGAAGAGTGACAACACCTCGACCATGGCGGCCACTGGCAAGAATGGGTATCTCGGGCTGCATCGTGAGGAAAGCGGCATCAAGATCACTCAAATGCTGTTTGACGGCTTTTTTACCAAGCATGGCGTGGCACGCCAGAAAGGGCACCTGAAGGCTGCGTCCTATCGCGTTCTGGCTGCGGGCGAGGACATCGGGCTCAAGGCGGTCAAGGCCTACCTTGGTGTACTACAGCGTCAGGAGCAGGTGAGTCTGGCGAAGGAGAACCTGGCTGCGCATCAGCGCATTCACGACCAGATTCGCATGCGCAGCGAACGCGGAGTTGGCCGTACGGCAGATACCACGCAGGCCGCCGGCCGGCTTGCTCTCGCGCGTGCCAATCTGGAAGCGCAGGAGGGTAACCTGCGCGACGCTCAGGTAGCCTACGTGCGAATCGTGGGCGAGATGCCGGCTGAGATGGATACGCCTACGCCGCCTGCGGACAGATTGGCGGCCGACCTTGATGCCTTGATCGGCGAGGCGCGCGAAACCCATCCGGTCTTGCTGTCGGCAGTGGCGGATATCAGCGCGACTCAAGCTCAGCATGAGCAGGCACGTGCCAACGATTTCCCGCGCTTTGATGTGGAGCTCGGCGCCAGCCACAACGACAACCTGGATGGCGTGCGGGGTGCCAACGAAGACCTGTACGCCATGCTGCGAATGAACTACAGCGTGTACCGGGGCGGTGCGGATCTGGCCCGCAAGCGTTCCACGGCGCATCGCATCAGCGAGGCGAAGAACGTGCGCGCTCGGGCCGAGGACCAGGTCATCGAGGAGGCCAGCCTGTCCTGGAACGACTTCATCACCGCCCAGAGCCGGCTAGACCTGTTGCGCAGCCACGCCGATGCCGCCCGAACCACGCGCGAGGCGTACGTCAAGCAATTCAATATCGGGCAGCGCACCTTGCTCGACTTGCTGGACACTGAAAATGAGCTGTTCAGTGCCGAGTTGAACTATGTCGACGGAAAATACCGGCTGCTGTTCGGCAATTACCGGATCGTCGCCAGTAAGGGCCAGCTGCTGTCGGCCTTGGCCGTGACGCCGCCTGAGGAGGCCGCGGCGCGGTAAGTTCGCCTATGGTGGATCAGCGGTGAAAACGCCCTCACCCTGTGCAAGCGAGGTGAGGGCTGACTTATTGCGCTATCGGTAGCTCCCGTAACTGTTGCTCGCGCTGATCGGGGATCAGATAGGTCTGGTGCGCCGCCCACAACTGCGGATGGCGATGAAAATGCTGTCGCAGCAAGGTGAGCGGCCGCCGCAGCGGTGCATCCTGCCGTCCGTAGGCATCAATGGCGGCAATCAGCCCGGCTTTGTCGCTGGGGCCGAGCACGTCCTTCAGATACCCATGAAAGTGTTGCAACACGTTGACGTGGTTGCCGGTACTGGCAGGGCGGCTGAGCGCGGTCATAAGCTGGCCAGCGTATTGCGCGAGCCAGGCCGCCGAGGGTCTGGCGCCGACGCTCGCCACCAAACGGCCGATTCGTCGATAGGCGGCCTGGTTATGCGCGAGCAGTTGATATTTGTGACGGCTATGGAATTCCATCAGCGTGGCGCCACCGACCCTGCCGCGCACAAGCGCTTGCCAGCGGGCATAGGCGAATACGCGTTCGATGAAGTGCTCGCGCCGTGAGGGGTCCTGCAGGCCTGTTTCTTCTTCCATCGGCCATAACGGTGAACACGCCATAAGGCCAGCCGCGTAGGCGCCAACGCCATGGCGAACCTCCCGCATGGTGGGGGTAAGCACCTTCACTCGCGCCATGCCGCAACTCGGGGACTTGCTTTTGAGTATGTAGCCGCTCAGATCCGGCATTTGGCGGGCAACGCGTTGGGCTTCAAGATTCAAGGCATCGGTAACGTCGAACGTCGGGTCTTGCAGACCGCGCACGCGCACTTCGGCGGCAGTCTGCACGAGTCGGATCGGGGGCCGCGGCACACCCAGGCCAATCGCCACTTCCGGGCACAGCGGAATCATCTCGAAGTGCTTGGCCAGCAGGCTGGCGACCAGATCGTCACGCTTATGGCCGCCGTCATGGCGCACCGCCTGTCCCAGCAGGCAGGCGCTGACGCCGAGCTTGATCCGCTCAGTGCCCGACATCGCCGGTAAGCGCGGTCAGACTGGGGCCGATCTCGGCCTGTAGTACCAGGTCCGCCAGTTCGTCGAGCGGCGTGTGCTCTCGATTGATGATCAGCAGCCTCGCCCCATTGTCCTTGGCCAGCACCGGAAAACCCGCGGCCGGGTAAACCTGTAGCGAAGAGCCGATGGCAAGGAAAAGATCGCAGGCCAGGGTGGCCGCTTCGGCCGCGCGCATGGCCAATACCGGCATCGGTTGGCCGAACGAGATCGTTGCCGATTTGACGATGCCGCCGCAGTGGCAGACCGGCGGTGCGCCGTCCGCCTCGAAACCGGTTTTGATGTCGGCCAGCTCGTGACGGGCGCGGCAGGACAGGCAGACCGCGTAAGTACCATTGCCATGCAGTTCAATGACCCGTTCGGCCGGTACGCCGCTGGCCTGGTGCAGGCCGTCGATGTTCTGGGTGATGACGTGGCTGACCTTGCCGGCGGCGACCAGACGGGCGATGGCCCGGTGCCCGGCATTTGGCCGCGCGCAGCCAATCTCGGCGTCGAGTTCGAACTTGCGGCGCCAGGCCTCACGCCGAGCCTGCTCGGATGCCATGAAATCCTGAAACTCGATCGGCCGCAGCCGGCTCCACAATCCGCCCGGGCTGCGAAAGTCCGGAATGCCCGATTCGGTGCTGACGCCAGCGCCTGTGAACACGACCGCCTGCCGGCTGCGCTCCAGCAAAGTGCGTGCCGGGTCGATAATGGAAATGTCACCGGTCATTGCTTGTGGCCTCGGAGGGACATCATGTTGCCGATCCTGCCTGAAAACTTCTCTCGCTGGTTGTCCGCCGTGCTGGAGATCATGGCGGCGCTGTTCATTTTCGCGCTGGCCATGTTGCTGCTGACGGCAGCCGTGATGTATGTGGTCGACCGCACGCAGACGCAGCATGCAGTGCGTCGAAATTATCCGCTGATAGGTCGTTTTCGTTATCTGTTCGAGACCCTTGGCGAGTTCTTTCGCCAGTATTTCTTTGCCATGGATCGCGAGGAACTGCCGTTTAACCGTGCGCAGCGTAGCTGGGTATACCGGGCGGCCAAGAATCTGGATAACACGGGGGCGTTCGGCTCCACCGAGGACCTGCACAAGCCGGGCTCGATAATATTCGTCAGCAGCCTGTTTCCACCGCTGGAGCAGGAAACCTGTCCGCCGGAGCCGGTGACGGTGGGTCCGTTCTGTCGCCAGCCTTACACCACGCGGGCGATCTTCAACATTTCGGCCATGAGCTATGGCGCGCTATCGAAACCCGCGGCGCGGGCCTTGTCGCTCGGCGCGGCCAAGGCCGGATGCTGGCTGAATACCGGCGAGGGCGGACTCGCTCCCGTTCACCTGGAGGGTGGCTGCGATCTGGTGTTTCAGATCGGCACCGCCAAGTATGGCGTTCGCGATGCCGACGGCTGCCTGTCCGATGCGCGCCTGCGCGAGCTGGCGGCGCTGGACCAGGTGAGGATGTTCGAAATCAAGCTCAGCCAGGGCGCCAAGCCCGGCAAGGGCGGCATCCTGCCGGCCATCAAGGTGACGGAAGAGATCGCCGCCATCCGGGGCATTCCCGCAGGCCAGGATTCGCTGTCGCCCAACCGTCACCTGGATATCGAAAGTCTGGAAGATCTGCTGGACCGCATTGCGCGAATCCGCGAGGTCACCGGCAAACCGGTCGGCTTCAAGACGGTAATCGGAAACCTGGACTGGCTGGATGAACTGTGCGCGCTGGTGCGGCGCCGCGGGGTAGAGTCCGCGCCCGATTTCATCACCGTGGACAGTGCCGAGGGGGGTAGCGGCGCGGCGCCGATGCCGCTCATGGATGGCGTGGGCATGCTGCTGACCGACAGCCTGCCGGCGGTAGTGAACCGGCTCACGGCGTGGGGGCTGCGCGAGCGGGTCAAGGTCATCGCCTCCGGCAAGCTGATCAATCCGCGTACAGCGGCCTGGGCGCTGGCGGTGGGTGCGGATTTTGTCAATTCGGCGCGTGGCTTCATGTTCGCGCTCGGCTGTATTCAGGCTATGCAGTGCAACAAGAACACCTGCCCAACCGGGGTCACGACGCATGACCCGCGTCTGCAACGGGGGCTGGTGCCAGAGGACAAGGCCGAGCGGGTGGCGCATTTCGCGCTGAACATGGAAAAGGAGATCGCCATGATCTCCCACTCCTGCGGCGTGGCGCAGCCGCGTGCATTGGGCCGCCAGCACGCGCGTCTGATGCAGGACTATGGCCGCTCGATCGCACTGAATGAAGTCTATCCGCTGCCGGAGTCCGAATCGATGATCGGCTCTCCGCGTCCGTTCAGGCGCAGAGCGATACGTTAGTGTTCAAGCACTGAAGGACCGGCGGCCGGTTTCTGCAGTTCGATGCGGACCCAGTCGGCCATGCGTCGTACCCGCTCCAGCCAGACCTCGGCCAGCTCGGGCGGCAGATGGTCATGCACGGTGGCCTCGAACAATCGCAGCCAGGGTTCGACCTGATCGGGCTTGACACCAAAGTGCCGGTGTACCGTGTGGGGGTTAT
This sequence comes from uncultured Gammaproteobacteria bacterium, assembly GCA_964653545.1. GTDB lineage: Bacteria > Pseudomonadota > Gammaproteobacteria > Immundisolibacterales > Immundisolibacteraceae > Immundisolibacter. The sequence continues at coordinate 16,612 of CAZZHF010000011.1, forward strand.
AGACATCGTCCCGGTAGCGCGCGCCGCCCAGGTCGATCCACCAGAAATGTGCCAGGCGCGCTTTGACCGCATCCCAGTCCGTAATATGGGCGAAGTTGGGTGCCAGCGCCGGGTCATTCTGTACCCGCTGGTAGAAGTCGCTCACCACGGTGCTGATCTGTTCGCGCCCCAGCAGCGCGGCCAGTTCGCGGTGTGTGGTCACAGGCCTAGCATCTGCCGGTATACCTGCCAGAAGGCCCGGATATTGCCCTCGGAGATCAGGCTGCCGGTCGGCTCGATGCCGCGCCCCTCCATCTCGACGAACTCCGACGCGCCCGCCTGCGCGGCCTCGGCGGTGCGCTGAACCAACTCGGTGGCCTCGCCGTCTTCCATCGACACCAGCCCGGCCGGGCCAATCAGATTGAACTGCTTCAGGCGCATGGCGGACAGTTGCGCATCATCGTCGGCGTAGCCGAAATAGGTCCAGACCAGCTCGAAATTGCCGACCCCCTTGGGCAGCACCTGACGCACGGCCAGCGTGTTGGCGATCTGCTGGATGACCAGGCTCGGAAATATCGTCTGAATGACCGCCGACTTGCCGTCGGAGAATTCCGGTCGGCCGGCCAGCAGGCTGGGGTCCGCCAGCGAGTAGGTCTGATCGTAGGTGCGAAGTTTGTCGTCGCTGTAGGTGTCGCGACCGGGCTCTGGCGCCTTGTTCTTGGCCGTCAGGACGCTATGGCGTAGCGTCGGGTCGAGTTCCACGCCGCCCTCCTGGGTGGAGCGGTACAGGCCAAATGTGCAGTGGAACAAGTGCAGCAGGCTGGCGTGGTAGGGATCGCGCAGGTTCTCGGCATATACCTTCCAGTTGGCGTTCATGTACTGGCGTGTGGTTCCCAGCACGCGCACAGGCCGGTTGAAAATGCGCTGCACGTAATGTGCCGCGGTGTCGCCAATGTGCTGTTCGACCGGCGCCAGCGCGGCATCGAAACTCGCGAACACGACGCCGTGGTAGTCCTCGACTCTGAGTTGTGTCAGGCCGTGCCGGGCAAGGTCAAAATCGGCCGGGTAGCCGCCCTTGCCGCCCAGTCCCTTGCGAAACGGCACGCCGACCAGCAGGCCCGCGGCGTCGTAAGCCCACTGGTGGTACACGCAGGTGTGGGTACCGTTGGCGCCGACATTGCCGCGCAGCTCGCGGCACACCAGCGCCCCGCGATGGGCGCAGCGGTTCACCCAGCAGTGCAGGGCGCCGTCAGCGTCCCGCGTGACCACCACCGGTGTGTCGCCGACAAAGGTGGTTTTGAAATCGCCCCGTTCGGGCAGCTCGGCGGCGAGCGCGACGAAGTTCCAGGTCGGGCCACGGAAGATGCGTTCCTGTTCCAGCGCATACAGGGTCGGGTCGGTGTAGACCCGGTACGGAACGTGGCTGGTGTCGGGCGCCGGCCAGCTGAAGGCCGTGGTGACGGTTTCGCGGGTGGGTGCGTTCATGCGTGGTCTCCGTCCTTAATCAGGCCTGGGTCACTCTACGGCCGAGTGGCGCTGGCGGTAAAGGTTAAAACCAGCGGCGTCGTCTGAAGAACGCCAGCATGCCCACTGCGGCGGCGAGCATTACCAGCCACAGCACCGGGTAGCCGTAGTCCCAGCGCAATTCGGGCATGGCCCACGGGCTGTGCCGGTTGACGCTGAAGTTCATGCCGTAGACACCCACCAGGAAGGTCAGCGGGATGAAGATGGTGGCGATCACGGTCAGCACCTTCATGACCTCGTTCTGGCGGTTACTGATGCTGGACAGGTAGACGTCCAGCATGCCGGCCAGCATGTCGCGGTAGCTTTCCACCAGTTCGATGATCTGCGCCGAGTGGTCGTAGATATCGCCAAAGTAGATGCGTGTTTGCTCCCCGACCAGGCGCGCGTCGCCGCGTGATAAATGTGCCAGCACATCCCGCGCTGGCCACACGGCACGGCGGATCAGCAGCAGTTCGCGTTTCAGCAGGTGCATATCGCGCAGCGCGGTCGGACCGGGGTGGTCGAGCAGGTCCAGTTCCAGCTCTTCGATGCGTTCGCCGAGCGTCTCGAGCACGGGGAAGGCGTGGTCCACAACCGCATCCATCAGGGCATGGGCCAGACGGTCGGCGCCGCTGCGCCGCAACCGCCCGGCCGGATCGGTCAGGCGGGCGCGTACCGCAGCGAAAATGTCGTCGGCGCCCTGGTACACGCTTAGGACGAAATCGTCGCCCAGGAACAGCGCGAAATCGTCCACATCCAGTTGATCACCGCGCTGGGTGAGGCAGCCGAGGATGGCGAACAGGTGGTCGTCGTAGTCATCCAGCTTGGGTCGCTGGCCGTGGTTCATCACGTCTTCCAGCGCCAGGGGATGCAGGCCCAATGCTTCACCGAGCCGGCGCAGTTCGGAGACTTCTGGCTGCCCGGCGAAATGCCACCAGGTGACCTGCCCGGCGTTGCGCGCTGTGTTGAGTTCGACCGGAGCACCCTGGCTCTCGTGCCATGTCCCACCGGCGCCGTACACGATGCAGTGGGCGACGGTACCCGGCGCCAGCCGCAGCGATTGCAGCGTTCCGGGCGCGGTGCCGGGAGGGGCATATTTTTTTCGAAACAGTTCAACCATGTGACATCTCCATTGATGGCCGAGCGTAAAGCTTGGCCCACTTATCGTGAAAAACTATAAGCATTATTCAAAATAGTATTTTTCCGGAATAAAACATTCTTCTACCATGCTCGCCAGTCTGACCCAGGCCTGGCTTTGCCTTGAACGCACCGATTACCGCACTGAACACCCCGTTGAGTACCGCCCAGGCCGAGCAGCTCGATGCCCTGGTGCGTGGGCTGACTCCCCCGCAGATGCAATGGCTAAGTGGGTACCTTGCCGGCCGCGCCGAGGGGGCGGCCCCGGCTCCGCCTGCGAGTTCCGCCAGCAGCGTGAGTCGCAGCGCCGTGACCGTGCTCTACGGGTCGCAAAGTGGTAACGGCGCCAAGCTTGCGCGCCGGCTTGGCGAATTGGCGCAGGCACGCGGTCTTGCGGTAACTCTGACCAGCATGGCCGACTATAAGCCGGCGCGGCTGCGCGACGAGCGTACGCTGGCGGTGATCGTCAGCACCCACGGCGAGGGTGAGCCCCCGGACTGCGCGCGCGAACTGCACGAGTTTGTGCATGGGCGCAAGGCGCCGGGGTTGGAGAACCTGCGCTACAGCGTGTTGGCGCTGGGCGATTCCAGTTACCAGTTTTATTGCCAGACCGGCAAGGATTTCGATCTCGTACTGGAGAAGCTGGGCGCGACGCGACTGAGGCCGCGCGTGGATTGCGATCTGGACTATGACGATGCGGCTGCGGCCTGGATCGACGGGCTTCTGGGTGAGTTGGAGCACGTCGCGGCGTCCGCACCAGGCGCGGTGGCAGCGGCGGCTGTCGGTACCGGCGCGCAGTACGACAAGCGCCATCCGTATCAGGCCGAAGTGCTCGAGAACATCGTTCTGAACGGCCGTGGCGCGGACAAGGAAACGCGCCACATCGAGTTTGCGGTGCCGGGTCTGGCGTATGAACCCGGTGACGCCCTCGGCGTGTTGGCCCGCAACGATCCGGCGCTGGTGCAGGAGCTGCTCTCAACACTGGAATTGCCGACCGACGCACCCGTGCAAGCGGGTGACGCCCTGCGGCCCTTGCAGGAAGCGCTCACGCACCATTACGAGATCACCACCCTGACGCGGCCCTTCCTGGCCGCTTACTCCGCGCTGGCGGGCAGCGATAAAATTGCTGGCCTGTTGGCGCAGGACAACGCAGACGCACTGCGGGCCTATCTGGCAGGCCGGCAGATTATCGACGTGGTGCAGGAATTCCCGCTGCCGGGACTGGCCGCAGAGCAGTTCGTGGCCCTGCTGCGCCGCCTGCCACCGCGCTTGTTCTCGCTGGCGTCCAGCCTGGTCGCGTGCCCGGACGAGGCACATATCACGGTCGCCGCGGTGCGTTACCAGAGCCTGGATCGCCAGCGTCTGGGCGTGGCCTCGACTTGGCTGGCCGACCGCGTGCAGCCGGGCGACACGGTGCCGGTATTCATCGAGCACAACGAAAACTTCCGCCTGCCGGCAAGTGCCGATGTGCCGCTCATCATGGTCGGCCCGGGCACCGGCGTGGCGCCGTTTCGGGCTTTTTTGCAGGAGCGCGAGGCGATCGGGGCCACCGGCCGTAACTGGCTGTTCTTCGGCGACCGGCATTTCCACACCGATTTTCTGTACCAGACCGACTGGCAGGCCTGGCACAAGGGCGGATTGCTCACGCGCCTGGACGTTGCCTTCTCGCGCGACCAGGCCAACAAGGTGTATGTGCAGCAGCGCCTGCGCGAGCGC
>CAZZHF010000012.1:0-20676 GCA_964653545.1 uncultured Gammaproteobacteria bacterium
CCTCGATGTACTTCTTGGCGTTGTCCCAGGCGCCGCCGCCGGTGCACATCGAGATGGCGACGAACAGGCCGGTCACGATGGTGCCGATCAGCAGGCCACCCAGCGCCTTGATGCCGGCGCCCGGACCCATCAGCGCGTTCATGCCGAAACCGACCACCACCGGCACCAGGATCGGCAGCAGCGAGGGCACGATCATTTCCTTGATGGCGGCGCGCGTCAGCATGTCGACCGCCCTGGAGTAGTCCGGCTTGCCGGTGCCCTCCATGATGCCGGGGATCTCCTTGAACTGGCGGCGCACTTCCACCACCACCGAGCCGGCGGCGCGGCCGACCGCTTCCATGGCCATGGCGCCGAACAGGTACGGCACCAGGCCGCCGATGAACAGGCCGATGATCACCGCCGGGTCCGACAGGCTGAACACCTGCAACTTGCCGAGCACGTCCAGGTTGGCCGTGTAATCCGCGAACAGCACCAGCGCCGCCAGACCGGCCGAACCGATGGCGTAGCCCTTGGTCACCGCCTTGGTGGTGTTGCCGACGGCGTCCAGCGCGTCGGTGATGTTCCGCACGCTGCCGGGCAAACCGGACATCTCGGCGATGCCGCCACCGTTGTCGGTGATCGGGCCGTAGGCGTCGAGCGCCACGATCATGCCGGTCATCGACAACATGGCGGTTGCGGCGATCGCAATGCCGTACAGACCGCCGAGTTGGTACGAGGCGCCGATGGCCGCACACACGGACAGCACCGGCAGCGCGGTGGAGCGCATGGACACCGCCAGACCCGCAATGACGTTGGTGCCGTGGCCAGTCTGCGAGGCCGCCGCGATGCCGCGCACCGGTCCGTACTCGGTCGCCGTGTAGTACTCGGTAATGACCACCATGGCGGCGGTCAGCACAAGTCCGATCAACGAGCAGTAGTAGAGCCCCATCGCCTGCTCGCCGAGCATGGCGATGGAGATGGGATAGAAGGCCGCCGCGGCGATAACCCCCGACACCAGCACACCCCGGTAGAGGGCGTTCATGATCTTGCCGCCGTCGCTGACCTTGACGAAGAATGTCCCGGCGACCGAGGCGATGATCGACACCGCCCCCAGCAGCAGCGGATACAGCAGAGCATTGATGCCCAGCGATTGCATGGTCAAGCCAGCCAGCAGCATGGTCGCCACCAGTGTCACGGCGTAGGTCTCGAACAGATCGGCCGCCATGCCGGCGCAGTCGCCGACGTTGTCGCCCACGTTATCCGCGATCACCGCCGGGTTGCGCGGGTCATCCTCGGGAATGCCGGCCTCGACCTTGCCGACCAGGTCCGCACCGACGTCTGCGCCCTTGGTGAAAATGCCGCCGCCCAGACGGGCGAAAATGGAAATCAGAGAGCCGCCGAAGGCCAGGCCAACCAGTGAGTGCAAGGCCTCATCGGGGCCGGTCACCTGCAACATGGCCAAGTAGTAGCCGGCCACGCCCAGGAGCCCGAGGCCCACCACCAACATTCCGGTGACGGCACCGCCGCGAAACGCCACCTGCATCGCCGGATTAAGACCGATGCTGGCGGCATGTGCGGTGCGCACATTGGCACGCACGGACACGTTCATGCCGATGTAGCCGGTCAGACCCGACAGTATCGCGCCCACGGCAAAACCACCGGCGGTCGGCCAGTTCAGGGCCAGGCCCAGCACCGCGAACAGCACCACGCCGACCACCGCGATGGTGGTGTACTGGCGGTTCAGATAAGCCTGCGCGCCGGCCTGGATGGCGGCGGCGATTTCCTGCATGCGGGCGTTGCCAGCCGGCTGCGCCACGATCCAGCGCACGGTTACCAAGCCATAAATGATGGCCACTACCCCGGCGCCGATGGCGATCCACAGTGCAAGGTCGGTCGTCATGGGATCTCCCCTTTTAAAGTATGGCGGTCGATCGGCCGCTCAAAAATAACCGGCCCAGACCAAGGCGGCCTGACCGGTTACAAAACGGCGCGGATTATAGCTTGAACTGGCCGGCGAGCCGTCGCGTCCGAACCCTGGGCGCTGCCAGCAACGGCAAATCGTGACAAATGCGCCCTTTAGCCGACCACACTCGCACCCCCGCGTGACCGGCGCCGAAAAACGCCCGCGCCACCGGTTTGACGACGGGCAGACGATAGCTTAGGTTTGCCGCCGACCCGGCAGAGCATGACGCTGCGCCGGGGTTCTCGCTGGTCGCTTCTCCAGGCCCTGCGCCACGTTCAATACTCTTCCATCGACTAAGGATTTCCAAACCATGCGAGTCGTCATGTTAGGCGCCCCAGGTTCCGGCAAAGGCACCCAGGCCAAGCAACTGGTACAGGCCTATGGCGCGCCCCAGCTGTCCACCGGCGATTTGCTGCGGGCGGCGGTCAAGGCGGCAAGTCCGATCGGGCTGCGTGCCAAGGCCGCCATGGACGCCGGCAAACTGGTGTCGGACGATATCGTGCTCGGCCTGATCGAGGAACGGCTGGGCGGGCCGGCTGGGCTGCATGAGTTCATCCTCGACGGCTTTCCGCGCAACCTGGCGCAGGCCGAGGCACTCGAGACATTGCTGGGGCGCCTGAAGCTGTCGCTGCAGGCAGCAATTCTGATCGACGTCAGCGCCGAGGAACTCAAGCGACGAATTGCCGGGCGCCGCACCTGCCGGGACTGTGGCGCCATATATAACGTCTACACAGCGCCGTCCGCGCGCGAAGGCGTGTGCGATGCCTGCGGCGGGGAGACCTACCAGCGCGGCGACGACAACGAGAGCACCGTGGCCCAGCGCCTCGCCACCTACGCTGCGGAAACCGCGCCGCTGGTCGAGTTCTACCGCGCGGCCGGAAAACTGCACACGGTCGACGGCGAGCAGCCCGTGGATGCCATCTTTGTTGAGTTGCGCAAGATTGCCGGGGCCCTGAGCTGAGCCAAGCGATGACCGAGCGCAGTTACCCCTCCAGCCGCTTGCGGCGCCTGCGCCGGACCGGCTTCCTGCGCGACCTGGTACGCGAGACGCGGCTGACACCGGCTGATCTTATTTACCCGGTGTTCGTGCTGGACGGCACCGGGAAACGCGAGCCGGTGGCCAGCATGCCCGGCGTTGAACGACTCAGCATCGATTTGCTGGTGACGCGCGCGCGCGAGGCGGCCGGTCTTGGTATTCCCGCCCTGGCCTTGTTTCCGGTCATCGACCCCGCGCTGAAATCCGCTGACGCCTCACAGGCCTGGAATCCGGACGGGTTGGTGCCACGCGCGGTTCAGGCGCTCAAGTCCGCGCTTCCGGAACTGGGCGTCATTACCGACGTGGCGCTGGATCCCTACACCTCGCACGGCCAGGATGGCCTGATTGACCACAGCGGGTACGTGCTCAATGACACTACGGTATCGGCACTGACACGGCAGGCGGTGTGTCAGGCGCGTGCTGGCGCCGACGTGGTGGCGCCGTCCGACATGATGGACGGCCGGGTCGGCGTCATTCGCAAGGCACTTGAACGCGAAGGTCTGGTCAACACCGCCATCCTCGCCTACTCGGCCAAGTACGCGTCGGCCTTCTACGGACCGTTTCGCGACGCCGTCGGCTCGGCGGCTACCCTGGGCGGCGCCGGCAAGCACGACTACCAGATGGACTGCGGCAACAGCGACGAGGCTCTGCACGAGGTGGCGCTGGATCTGGCCGAGGGCGCCGACATGGTGATGATCAAGCCCGGACTGCCGTACCTGGATATCGTCAGTCGCGTGAAGGACCGCTTCGCGGTACCGACCTTCGTTTATCAGGTCAGCGGCGAGTACGCCATGCTCAAGGCCGCCGCGCACAACGGCTGGCTGGACGAGCGCACGGGTGTGCTGGAAACGCTGCTGGCCTGCCGACGCGCCGGCGCCGACGGCATCCTCAGCTACTTTGCGGTCGACGCCGCCCGCTACCTGCAGCGCTGAGATGGACCGTTACGCCGTGTTCGGCCACCCGGTCGGCCACAGCAAATCGCCGCAGATTCATGCCGCTTTCGCGGCCCAGACCGGACAGGCGCTTACCTACGAGGCGATCGACGCATCGCCTGGGGATTTCGGTCCCGCCGTGCAGCGTTTCCTGGCCCTGGGCGGCCTGGGCTGCAACGTCACTGTGCCGTTCAAGGACGAAGCGTTCCGGCTCGCCGACCACTGCGATGCCCTGGCCGAGCAGGCACAGGCCGTCAACACGCTACGTCTGCAAGCCGACGGCCGGCTTGGCGGCTTCAACACCGACGGCGTCGGCCTGCTGCGCGATCTGACCCAGAACCTCGGCTTGGTTCTGATCAATCGCCGGGTACTGCTGATAGGCGCCGGTGGGGCCGCCGCCGGCATCCTGGGGCCCCTGCTGGCAGCCGGCGTGGCGGAGCTGGTGATCATCAACCGCACGCCAGAACGGGCCGACGCACTGGCAGCCCGCTTTCGGGCGCTCGGACCGGTGCGACCGGCCCCGGTCGAGTTCCCGGGCAGCGGCTTTGACCTGATCATCAACGCCACCGCCGCCGGTCTGGGCGGCAAGGCCCCGTCGCTGCCAGCGGCCGTTTTCAGCGTCAGCAGCGTGGCCTATGACCTGGTCTATGGCCCGGCGGCCGTTCCGTTTCTGACCCTCGCCCGCCGCGGCGGCGCCACCGCCTGCCACGATGGCCTGGGCATGCTGGTCGAGCAGGCGGCGGAAGCCTTCTGGCTGTGGAGAGGCATCAGGCCAGCGACGACGGCCCTCATCACGGCCTTGCGTCAGGCGTAAGACCCCCGGGGAGGCGTCCTTAAAGCTCCAGCGGAGCGCCGTTTCGCCCGTGGTGATCATGGTTACGGTCCATGCGCTCGCGCAGCTGCCGGCTGGCCGCGTCGAAGGCATCGCGTAGCGCCACGTACAGATCCTCATTCGGTTCGCGCTTGACCACCAGCTCGGCTCCGGGCACGGTCAGATCAATGTGTACGTTGTACAGAACGCCCTTGTGATGGTGCCTGTGGGGACACTCGATAACCACCCGGCAGGCCATGATCTGATCGCTGAAATGGTCAAGCTTCTCCGCCTTCTTTCGCACGGTCGACTCGATAGCCTCGGTCAGCTCGATGCCGCGGGCGGTGATCTGCAACGGTAAGCGCATGGAGTTCTCCTGAATCGTGATTCACACTGCACGGCGCGCGTCGCCTGCCTCCTGCTGTCCCGGCGGCACGTGCCTGAGTTCCGAATCTACGCTGCCTGCGCAGCGCCCGCAATGCACGCTGGGAGCGTTGACAGGGCACCCGGTGTAAGGAGTAAGGTGCTTGTTTCAAGTGCTTTTAGGCTATGTCCCGCCCCACCTCGCCGCCCCATTTGCTATTGCCTGATCGCTTGCGCCGGGCGCTGACCGGCAGCCTGCCCGGCCGCGCCGGTCAGGCCCGCATGGCGCCACTGCCCTACCACGGCAAGATGGACGAGCGTTGGACCAACATCCCGCAGGATCACCGCGAAGCCGCGGTACTGTTGCTGCTATACCCCGCTGCTGTTGGCGGGGAGCCAAGCACCACGCTTGCCCTGATCCGCCGACCCGACTACAGCGGCCCGCATAGCGGACAGGTCGCCCTGCCCGGTGGCCGGCGCGAGGGCGACGAGTCGCTGACACACACAGCGCTGCGCGAAACGCACGAGGAACTCGGGATTGAGCCGAACACCGTGACCCTGCTGGGCGCCCTGTCGCCGCTGTATGTGCGCGCCAGCAACCACCTGGTGTATCCATTCGTCGCGAGCGTGCCGGCACAACCGCGGTTCATCCCCTGCCCGCGCGAGGTCGCGACGGTCATCGAGACGCCACTCACCCGGTTGCTGGACCCCAGGTACCGCGGTATGGAAGTGGTCACGTTCGACCCGGTCGGCCGAGTTCGGGTGCCCTACTTTGCCCTGCCGGGGACGCGCATCTGGGGCGCCACTGGCATGATTCTGGGCGAATTCCTCACGGTCCTGGAGGACGCGGCGTGACGCGGCCTGAAGTCGGCAGTGCCTGCATCAGTGTTTGTGAGGTAACGGCCGACACCTGCAAGGGCTGTGGCCGGCAGATGGAGGAGATCGCCGCCTGGCCGGCCGCCGACGACGGCGCGCGCCTGAGCATACTGATGCAGGCGGCGCAACGTCTGGCCCGGCAGACACCGCGCCCGTGGCCACGCCAGGTGCGCGACCCCCTCGGCAACGAGCTCGTCGTGCCGGCGCCGCCGCAACGCATTGTGTCCCTGGTGCCGTCACAAACCGAACTGCTGTACGCCCTTGGCGTGGGCGAGCGAGTGCTTGGAGTCACCAAGTTCTGCGTCCACCCGGCCCATGCCCGCGGTAATCGACGCAGTGTCGGCGGCACCAAAAACCCCAGGCTGGACCGGATACAAGCGCTGGAACCGGACCTGGTTCTTGCCAACCGCGAGGAGAACCGGGCCGAGGACATCGCCGCCATCGCCGCCCACGCCCCGGTCTATGTCACGGAGGTCAACACGGTGAACCAGGCGCTGGGCATGATCCGCGCGGTGGGCTTTACGCTGGGTGCGGAGGTCGCCGCGGCGCGGTTGGCGGCCAACATTCAGAGCGCCTTAGACAACTTGCCGCGCCTGTCGGAGCTTCGTTGCGCCTACCTGATCTGGCGCAAACCCTGGATGGCGGCCGGGGGCGACACCTTCATCAACGACCTGATGCAGCGGCTCGGCCTGCACAACGTGTTCGCCAGCCGTCCGCGCTACCCGCAAATCGACGCCGCCGAACTCATCGCCGCGGCGCCCGATGTGCTGCTGCTGTCATCGGAACCGTACCCGTTCAAACCCGCTCACGCGGCCGAACTCACGGCCCTGCTGCCAAAGACCTTGATGGTGCCGGTTGACGGCGAGATGTTCAGCTGGCCGGGGAGCCGCCTGCTGGCGGCGGCCCGGTATTTCAGTCAGCTGCTGCCGCGCCTCGCCGACCCTGCCGGAGCCGTGACGTGAGTGAGATGCTCGATTACCTGGTTATCGGCGGCGGTAGCGGCGGCGTTGCCTCGGCCCGGCGCGCTGCTCAATACGGTGCGCGCGTGGCACTGGTGGAAAGCGACCGCCTCGGCGGGACCTGCGTCAACGTCGGCTGTGTCCCCAAGAAAGTGATGTGGAACGGCGCCGGTATCGCCGAGGCTCTGCACCACGCCGCCGACTATGGCTTCTCGGTTGGTCCCACGGCGTTCGACTGGAACCGCCTGGTCGGTGCGCGTGACGCCTACGTGGCGCGACTGAACGTAATTTACGAGGAGATGCTGGAGGGCTCGAAAGTCACCCTGCTGCGTGGACACGGCCAGTTTTCTGCGCCCGATACGGTGACGGTGGCTGGCGCCGCCTACTGTGCCCGGCACGTTCTGATCGCCGCCGGCGGCCGGCCAGCGCTGCCGCGGTTGCCGGGTGCGCAGCTCGGCATCGACAGCAACGGTTTCTTTGCCCTGCGTGAGCAGCCACAACGGGTGGCGGTGGTCGGTGCCGGCTATATCGCGGTTGAACTTGCCGGAGTGTTGCGCGCACTGGGCAGCGAGGTGGCGCTGATGATCCGCGGCAACACCGTGCTGCGGCAGTTCGATACGCTGATTCAGGAGGCCGTCACCGGCCACCTGGAGGCGGCCGGTCTGGCTCTGCACCGGGGGTTTACTCCGGCCGCCCTGGAGCGCCGCGACGATGGGTTGAGCCTACTGGCGGAAGACGGCCGCAGCGCAGGCGATTTTGATTGTGTTATCTGGGCCATCGGCCGCGCGCCCTGCAGCGACGGCCTGAACCTCCCACTGGCGGGCGTTCAGGTCGCCGCGGACGGCCACATCCCGGTCAACATCTGGCAGGACACCAACGTGCCGGGTATCCACGCGGTCGGCGACATTACCGGCCGGGCGGCGTTGACACCGGTTGCCATTGCTGCCGGACGGCGCCTGGCCGATCGCCTGTTCGACGGCCAGGCCGAGCGGCGACTCGATTACGACAACATCCCGTCGGTGATATTCAGCCACCCACCGGTCGCCAGTGTTGGCCTGACCGAAGCCCAGGCGCGCGCCGCCCACGGCGATGCGGTGCGCGTCTACACCACGCGCTTTGCCGATATGTACTACGCCCTCGGCAGCCATCGCCCCCAGACCGTCGCCAAACTGGTGTGCCTGGGCGGGGACGAGCGGGTGATCGGCGTGCATGTGGTTGGCCGGGGCGCCGACGAAATGATGCAGGGCTTCGCCGTGGCGGTGAAAATGGGCGCCCGCAAGAGCGATCTTGACGACACCGTCGCTATCCACCCAACCGCCAGTGAAGAGCTGGTGTTGATGAGGTAAGCATGAATCTGCGCAGTTTTGGCGGACATACGCCCCGGCTTGGCGCGCGCGCCTGGGTAGACCCGGCGGCGCTCGCGATCGGCCATGTCGAACTCGATGACGATGCCTCGGTGTGGCCGTTCAGCGTGCTGCGCGGTGACGTGAACCGCATCCGCGTCGGCGCCCGCACCAACATCCAGGACGGCTCGGTCCTGCACGTGAACCAACCGACCCCCGACAAGCCGGCGGGCGACCCGCTTAACGTCGGCGCCGATGTCACGGTCGGGCATCAGGTCACCCTGCACGGCTGCACCATCGAGGACCGCTGCCTGGTCGGCATGGGCTCGCTGGTAATGGACGGCGCGGTGCTGCGCAGCGGCGTGCTGCTGGCGGCCGGATCCCTGGTCGCTCCGGGCAAGGAGCTGTACGGCGGCTGGCTGTGGGCCGGCCGGCCGGCCAAACCGGTGCGCGAGCTACGCCCCGAGGAACTGGAGTTTTTCGTGCACTCGGCGGCGCATTACGCCGAGCTCAAGGACCAGTATCGCAACGGCGCCTAAATGGCCGGAGGGTGCCGGTGCCCAAGCGCCACGGCTTGTACCTGCCGTTCGCGCTCCTCGATGCTGACGTGACGCACATCCGTGCCCTGGACCAGATAGATCAGGTACTCGGCGATATTCTTTGAGTGATCGCCGATACGCTCCAGGGCCCGCGCCGCCCATACCAGATTCAATGCCCAGGTGATCGAGCGCGGGTCTTCCATCATGTAGGTGACCAGCTGGCGCAGAACGGCCTCATATTCGCGGTCAACCTCCAGATCCTCGCGTTCAACTTCCAGGGCGGCGTTCACGTCCAGACGCGCGAAGGCATCCAGTGCCTTGTTCAGCAGGCGTCGCACCAGTTCGCCCATCGGGCGCATCGGCGGGCGTGAACGGCCGGGCTCCAGTTTGGCCAGCTCCAGTACCGTGCGCGCGACCCGTTCGGCCTGATCGCCTATGCGCTCCAGGTCCGTCACCGTCTTGATGACGGCAAAGATCAGACGCAGATCACCGGCCGCCGGCTGACGGCGCGCCAGGATGCGGCTGCATTCCTCGTCGAGGTTCACTTCCAGCGCGTTGACGTGAGGGTCGCGCTCGACCACCGACAGGGCCAGCTCGCAGTCGCCTTGTTCGAGCGCGGTGACAGCGTCCGCGATCTGTTGCTCCACCACGCCACCCATCTGCAACACGTGGCTGCGCAGGTTCTCCAGATCCTGGTTGAACTGCTGCGAAATGTGATGGCCGATGTCGTCCTTTCCGAGCGTCATGGTGATACCCCGCGGTCAGCCGTAGCGGCCGGTGATGTAGTCTTCAGTCCGCTTCGACCTGGGATTGGTAAAGATGATATTGGTATCACCAAATTCCACCAGCTCGCCCAGGTACAAGAATGCTGTGTAATCGGAGACCCGCGCCGCCTGCTGCATGTTGTGCGTGACGATCAGGATCGTCACCTTGTCCTTGAGGCGGTGAATCAGCTCTTCGATATTGGCGGTGGCAATCGGATCCAGCGCCGAGGTCGGCTCGTCGAACAGCATCAGCTCGGGCTCTGTCGCGAGGGCGCGAGCGATGCACAGACGCTGCTGCTGGCCACCGGACAGGTTGAATGCCATGTCTTCCAGACGGTCGCTGACCTCGTCCCAAAGCGAGGCGTCCCGCAACGCCGTTTCCACCTTCTCGGCCAGCACCCGCCGGCTGCGCTCGCCCCGTACCCGCAGCCCGTAGGCCACGTTCTCGAAAATCGATTTCGGGAACGGGTTGGGCTTCTGAAACACCATGCCGATACGCATCCGCACTTCGATTGGGTCCACCGACCGGTCGAGGATGTTGACGCCGTCCGGCTGGAACACGATCCCGCCACTGTAGCGGCTGCCGTCGTACAAATCGTGCATACGGTTGAAGCAGCGCAGAAAGGTCGACTTCCCGCAGCCTGACGGACCGATCAATGCGGTGACCCGATTGGCCGCCACCGGCAGGCTGACGCTCTTCAAGGCCTGAAATTCGCCATAGTAAAAATCGAGTTCGCGCGCCTCGGCCTTCAGCGGTGGCAAGGCCGCATCAAACGACTGGGTGACGGTGCCACCTGACATGTCCATCGCGACGTCCCTCACCATTTGATCCGTTTGCGGTAGCGCACGCGCAACCAGATGGCAGCCGCGTTCATCACCAGGGTCATCACTACCAGCACCATGCCCGCAGCGGCGGCATTCTCCTGGAATGCCGCCTGGGGACGCGACAGCCAGTTGAACATCTGTATCGGCATCACCGTGAACGGCGAACTGAGCCACTCGAAGGAAACAAACGGGAATTCCCCACCCACGGGCGCGGGCGGCAGGAAGGCGATAAACGTCAGTGCGCCGATGGTGATGATCGGCGCAGTCTCGCCGATGGCGCGCGCCAGGCCGATGATCACGCCAGTCAGGATACCGCCGGTGGAGTACGGCACCACGTGGTCGCGCACCGTTTGCCAGCGGGTGGAGCCCAGCGCGTAGGCGCCCTCGCGGATACTGCCCGGTATGGCACGTATGGCCTCGCGTGTAGAGACAATAATGACCGGCAGAATGAGCAGCGCCAGAGTAAGGCCGGCCGTGAGAATGCTCTGGCCGAGGCCCAGACCGTACACGAACAGGCCAAGCGCCAGCAGACCGTAGACGATGGACGGCACACCGGCCAGGTTGGTGACGTTGATCTCAATAATCTCGGTCACCCAGTTACGCCGGGCGTACTCTTCCAGATACACGCCGGCGGCGATGCCGAGCGGAATAGCCGCCAGCGCCGTCACCAACATCACCAGACTGGAACCGACCAGAGCGCTCAGGATGCCGGCCCGAGCGGCCCGGCGCGACGGGAAGTTGCTGAAAAAATCCCAGTTCAGCCGGCCGGCACCGTCATGCACCAGGCCGGCCAGCAGTACCGCCAGGGTCAGTACGCCCACCATCATGCACAGCAACCCGATGATGACGAACACCTTGTCCCACTGTTTGCCGCGCTTGACCAAACGGCGCACGGCCTGGGCGTCATATGCCATCAATAAGCCTCGCGGAAACGCTTGCGCACCAGGTGTCCGAGCACATTGAACAGCAGCGTCATCAGCACCAGCACCAGGCCAGCGGCGAAGATGCTCTGGTACTCCAGGCTGCCATGGGGCAGATCACCGAGCGCCACCTGCACGATATAGGCGGTAATCGTGGCCCCGGACTCACGCGGGTCAAAGGTGAAATTCGGCTGCTGGCCGGCGGCAACCGCGACCACCATGGTCTCTCCAATGGCTCGCGAGATCCCGAGGATGTAGGCCGCCACCACGCCCGAGGTCGCCGCCGGCATGACCACCTTCAGTGCCGTTTGCAAACGGGTTGCGCCCATCGCGTATGAACCTTCGCGCATATGCATGGGCACCGCGCGCATGGCGTCCTCCGCCACGGAACTCACGTACGGAATGATCATGATGCCGATCACCAAACCTGGCCCCAGCATGTTGAAACCAGGCAGGTCCGGCATGAACCACTGCAACGCGGGCGTCACCATAAGCAGCGCGAAGTAGCCGAACACCACGGTCGGAATGCCGGCCAACAACTCCAGCACCGGTTTGACGATTTCGCGCGTGCGGTAGCCGGCGAATTCGCTCAGGTAGATCGCCGTCACGGTGCCAACCGGCACCGCCAGCAGCAGGGCAACACCGGTGGTCGTCAGCGTGCCTGCCACCAACGGCGCAATGCCGTAGTGCTTGTCGGCAAACATGATGGTCCACTGGGTGTCGGTCAGAAAATCCCTCAGCGGCACATGTTCAAAGAACGACAATGACTCGTAAAACAGAATGCCGATGATGGCAACGGTCACCGCCACGGCAGAGAACGCCGCCAGGAACAGCAAGCCCTCGATCAGCCGCTCACCCCAGTGGCGAAGCGCTCGATGGGCAAAGCGATCGGACTGGATATCGATGGACGCGGTATTCACAGGGCTGACTACAGAAGGGCTGGCGCGGTTCCGGGGCGGCAAACTTTACCTGAAGCGGCGATCTGGCAGGGCAACCTGCGGCCCCTGTGATGCCTCGGCCGGGGCTGGGGAGCGCACGCAGTAGTCCTGCCCAAGCACTGCCCGGCCGCTCAGAGCTCGCCCTCGCGCTTGAGCAGTTCTTCCACTTTCAGGCCGACCTCGGATGCACCACCGAAACCGGTCCCGAGCTTGCCGCCCTGAAAGTTTTTCACGGCCAGTGCATACGCGGCCGACGGCAGGTTCACGTATCCCACCTCCTTGGCCAGTTCGCCGCCTTCCTTCAGGTAGAACTCGACAAACTCCCGCACTTCCGGACGGCGCGTGGCCTGCTGCTTCACGTAGATGAAGACCGGACGGGACAAGGGTTGATAGGTGCCGTTGTTTACCGTTTCCATCGACGGCAATACCTGTGCCGAATCTGCTTTGGCCCTGATCGGTACCGCCTTGAGCCTGGTCTTGTTCTCCTCGTAGTAGGCAAGGCCGAAATAACCGAGCGCGCCCTTGTCACGGGACACGAACTGCACGGTCACGTTGTCATCCTCGCTGGCCTGGTAATCACCACGGGACGACTTGGTCTTGCCAACAACCGCTTCGGTGAAATAGTCGAAGGTGCCCGAGTCGGCGCCAGCGCCGGCCAGCTTCAGGGGCATGTCCGGGAACCCGTCCCGGATCTGCTTCCAACTGGTCACCTTGCCCTGGGCGAGGGGCTCCCACATCTTTCTCAATTCCTCCACCGTCAGGTAGTCGACGAAATCGTTGTCTTTGCTGACCACCACGGTGATGGCGTCATACGCAACAGGCAGCTCGATGTACTTAACGCCGGCCTGGGCACAGGCAGTCATCTCCTCGCGCAGAATCGGCCGTGAGGCGTTGGAGATATCGGTTTCGCCGCGGCAAAAGCGCTTAAAGCCGCCGCCCGTGCCGGAGATGCCCACCGTGACCCGGTTGCCGGTGGCGATCTGAAATTCTTCGGCCACCGCCTCGGTGATGGGATAAACCGTGCTTGAGCCATCTATCTTGATCAAACCGGCGGCATCGGCCAGGACGGGCGAAAAACAGCCGGCCAGGGCGGTCAGAAAACCCGCAGCCCGCACGCGGGCCCGAATGGAGTCAGAGAAACGCTGCATCGAGAGTGCTCCATGAGTAAGCATCGGAAACATCGGCTGTCGGAAGTATCGGCGAGCAATGTGACAGTCGCGTTACAGGCCGGCGTCAGAACTTCGCCTCGACATCCATCTGCAAAGTGTCGACCCCGGCATCGTCGGTAAACCGGCTGGCGACATCCGACTGCGCCCGAAAATAGCTGGCGCCGACGGCGAAATTCTTGCTCAGGTCATACTTCAGCTTCAGCTTGTGGCCGCGCGAGCCAACGTAGCCGGCAGCAAAGTCCGAGTCGGTAAACGCCCCGACCACGCCGTTGCGCTGCACGTCGCGGTAGTTGTAATCGACTCCAACATCAAACAGGCGCGTCATGATGCCGACCAGCCACGCGTGGTCCTGGCCCTTGTCCACGCCCCGCGCCGCGCCGTTAAGCACATACTGACCGTACACTGACAACGGCAGCGGCAGGCCAATCACGTCGAGTTGACCGAAAGCCTCGTACAGCCGGAACTCGTCAGTGGTATTGCCGTTCACGCGCAGCGCGGCGCTGTCCTCATCGTTGTCGTAAGCATAGATACTGCCGCCCACGGTAACCTTGAAACTGTCGCCCGGGTGGAGACGGGCGCCCGCCTGGGCCGAGTAAAGACGCAGGTCATGCTCGAACTGCACGCCATCGCCGTCGATGTTGTCCTGCAGGACGAAGTAGCCGGCGCTGCCGAACAGCTCGGCGTCGCCGAATTGATGCTTGTAGGTCGCCGCCGCGCCCTCGGGGTTGACGTCGCCGTCCCAGATCACGTCGCCGACGCTGAGCCACGGCTGCTTCATCTTGCCGCCGAACACCTTCAGGCCCGGCACTTGCAGCGGGTGATAGTCGATATAAGCCAGGTCCAGCCACAGATCTTTCTTGCTGAAGTAGTCACTCATGTCCTGGTTGGTGGAGCGGGCATCCTTGCCGCCGCCAGAGGCAATCTGTATACCGGCCTCGACCTCGGGATTGACCTGGCTGAAGACACCCAGACGAGCCCGGATGCGCTGACGGTCCTTGTCGCGGCCGCCGTTGTCCGGCTCATCCTCGATATGGATGTTCTCGTGCCGCACGCGCACGTCGCCCTTGAGCTGAGTATTGGTAGCCCAGGCCAGCTTCTGCTCCAGCGCCGCTAGTTGTTCCGACTTGACCTGCTTGTCGGCGGCGCGCTCCGCGGCCTTGGTTTCGCGCGCCAGATCGGCGGACAGCTCGGCATGCTGGGCGGCGGTGATCGATCCGTTGGCGAGCAGCATGTCAAGTAATTTGCCATCGACCGAGGCACTGGCCGGGATGGCCGCTGCCAATAGCAGGCCGCCACAAAACTTTGCCTTCAAAGAACGCATATCGGGACTCCCTGATTATGCCGGGGTGACGTGTGCGTCACCCGAAAACACTCTGGCCACCGTCGGCCCGGTAAACGATCGGCGGGTGGCCGTCGTCAACCGCAGCCAGTGTTACAGGGATTTATGACCGGAAGATTACGGCGCCGGATCGACAGCAGCCGCGGTCGCGCGAGTCACGCGCCGCGACAGGTCGGCCGGAAACACACAGCTGAACGTGCTGCCGCGGCCAAGTTCGCTGGTGATCCGCAAGTCGGCGCCGTGTCTGGCCAGCGCGTGCTTGACGATCGCCAGCCCAAGCCCGGTACCGCCAAGCGCCCGCGAGCGACTGGCATCAACGCGATAAAAGCGCTCGCTCAGGCGCGGCAGGTGCTCAGGGGCGATGCCCTCGCCATGGTCCTGCACCTCCAGCAACGCGCCGCCGCCGTGCGTCTGCCAACGAATATTGACCACGCAACCGTCCGGCGTGTGCTGTATGGCATTGCTGATCAGATTGGTGAATGCGCTGCGCAGTTCGAGTTCGTTGCCGCGCAGCCACAACGCGGGGTCGGCATCAAGATCAATGCGGTGTCCGTGGCTGCCGCTGAGCACCAGAGCCTCGCCGCGTATCGACTGCAACAGGGTGGGCACATCGAGGTCCCTGTCCATGCCGCGCGTGCCGTCGCCCTCCAGACGCGCCAGGATCAACATGTCGTCGACGATGTGCTGCATGCGCAAGGTCTGCTGGTTCATCAGCTCCAGTGGCCGCTGCCAGCCCTGCGGCACAGCGGCCATGTCGCTGGTGAGCGTTTCCAGGAAGCCGTGGACCACCGTCAGCGGCGTGCGCAGCTCGTGCGAGGCATTGGCCACGAAATCCCGACGGATCTGCTCCAGGCGCTGGACCTGGGTGACATCGCGCACCACCAGCAAGACCCGGCCGTGCCCGAAGCTGACCAGCTGCGCGTGCAGGGCTAGGTCGTTGCGTACCGGGGACAAAAACTCGACCCCCTCCGCACGCGCGCCCTGGCCATTGAAATACCTCGCGAAATCGGGGTGACGCACAACATTCGTGATGCGCTGGCCCAGATCCCGCGGCGTACTCAGACCCAGCAGGCGCTCAGCGGCCTCGTTGCACCAGTCAATGCGACCGCCTTCGCCGAGCACCACCGCCGCGTCCGGCAAGGCAGCACTCGAATCCTCGAAACGCTGCACGATCTGCGCCAGTCTGCGGCGACCAGCCAGCGCCTCGCGGCGCGCCCGGTGCAGACGCTCGAACAGATCGCCCCACAAGCCCAGCGACTCGGGTGTGTCACCGTCGCGGCGCAGGCTGTGGCCAAGTCTTAGCACATTGCGCAGGTGCCAGCCGGCGTACAGCGCCAAACCGGCGACCGAACCGTTGCTTCCGTTACCCGCAACCAGCCCGAGGATGAACCCCGCCGTGATCAGCCCGCCGCCGATGGCGGCTTCGGCAAGCCAGCCGCCGGCCATCCGTCAATGCCCCCCCGATAACCGATAACCGGCTCCGCGCACGGTCTGGATCAGCTGATCCTTGCCGGCCGGGGCCAGGGCCTCGCGCAGTCGACGCACGTGCACGTCCACCGTGCGTTCCTCGATATACACATTGCGACCCCACACCTGATCGATAAGCTGACCGCGGCTGTAGACACGATCCGGGTGGGCCATCAGGAACTGCAACAACCGGAATTCGGTGGGTCCGAGCTTCAGATCCGAGCCTTGCGCCGCGACCCGGTGGCTGACCGGATCCAGCGACAATCCGTCAACCGCAAGCGCCTCACCGGCGGCGTGGGGTGCGCCGCGGCGCAGCACAGCCTTGATGCGAGCGGCCAGCTCCCGGGGCGAGAACGGCTTGGTCATGTAGTCGTCAGCACCCGCATCCAGGCCGGTTACCACCTCTGCTTCCTGGGTGCGGGCGGTCAGCATGATGATCGGGATTTCGCGTGTGCCCGGATCGCGCTTCAGTTCACGCGCAAACTCGATGCCGCTTTGGCCCGGCAGCATCCAGTCCAGGACAATCAGGTCCGGGTTGCGGTCCGCGACCAGGGCCCGGGCCTGGCGCACATCGCCAGCCACATCGCATGCGTAGCCGTGCCCGGCCAGGGCGAAACCGATCATTTCACGAATGGCCGGCTCGTCTTCGACAATCAGAACGCGTATCGACACAGGCGCCCGCCGCTTGGGTGGAAATCACTGACCAGTGAAGCTCATGGGTAGGGCCATTTGGCGACAACATTGTTGCAGTTCGGCGACAGGCCGATGACGGCTTCATCCCA
This sequence comes from uncultured Gammaproteobacteria bacterium, assembly GCA_964653545.1. Taxonomy (GTDB): domain Bacteria; phylum Pseudomonadota; class Gammaproteobacteria; order Immundisolibacterales; family Immundisolibacteraceae; genus Immundisolibacter. The sequence goes on from CAZZHF010000012.1 coordinate 17,006, forward strand.
GATGGCGGTGCAGAAAGTCCACGCTGCGCTGCCAGGCCAGGCGCGCCGCCTCGGCATCGTAGCTCCCGCGCTGGTCGCAGTTGAAGCCGTGATCGGCCGGGTAGACGTACAGCTCCGTTTCCTTCAGCCCGTCGGTGGCAGCCCGAACTTTCTCGACGTCGGTCATCGGAATGAAGTGGTCTTTTTCGCCGAAATGAAACTGGATCGGACAGGCGATGCTGCCGGCCTCGCCCAGGCAACTGGCGATGCCGCCGCCGTAATAGGCCACCGCCGCGTCCGGCTTCAGATTGGCGGCGCCCCGAAAGGCGAGCAGCCCGCCCATGCAGAAGCCAAGCAGCGCCACCTTGCCGCCATGAGAGCGCAAGTCGGCCATGCAGGCGGCAAGGTCGGCCAGTGCCTTGCCCTGGTCCATCTGCTGCATCAGCCCGAAGCCACGGTTTACGTCGGCCTCGGCGTAACCAAGCTGCACTCCAGGCTCGCTGTGGTGGAACAGGTCCGGCGCCAGCGCCGTGAAGCCTGCTGCCGCCAGACGGTCGCATACCGCGCGGATGTGGCTGTTGACGCCGAAGATCTCCTGGATGACGACAACGCTACCGGCCGCCTGCCCGGCGGTGGTGGCCAGATAGGCCGAAAAGGTGTCGTCCCCGGCCTTGATGGTGATGTCCTTGCCCGACATGGCAGTGCTCCTGGGTTGTGGATGGCCGATCGCCCCGGCCGGGGCATGTGTCGCGGAAATGGTGCGCCGGTCAGGTGCCGGTGGCGGTGAATAGCTCGGGATAGACCGCCGCCGCCTCGAACACCGGCCCATCCACACACACCCGAGCCATGACCGGCCCGGCCGGGGTCGCCAACTGCACCACGCACCCGGCACAGCCACCGACCCCACAGGCCATATGCTCTTCCAGGCACAGCTGCGCCGGCAAGCGGTAATGCGCCGCCACCGCGGCTACCGCCCGCAACATCGGCGTCGGTCCACAGGCCATGATTTGCGTCAGCCGCAGCGCTTGCGCCGACAGGGTTTGAAGATACGCGTCTGCAAGGGCCGTGACGTGTCCGTCGAAACAGCCGGGGAAGCCCTGACCCGACGCAAGCCGACTCGGAATGCCCCAGTCTTCGGCCAGCGGCAACGCGGCAATGGTGCCATGCGGCATACCCTCCAGCAGCAGCGTGGACGGCCGTGGCTGGAACGGAAATGCCACCTCCGAACCCAGCAGCAACAGCGGCAGCCACGGCGCCTGACGCAAGGTCTGCGCCAGAAACAACATTGGCGGCATACCCACACCGCCCCCTATGGCCAGCACTCGCGGCCGGCCGGGGTCCGGCGCAAACGGCTCGCCGATCGGCCCGAGCACGCTCAACAACTGCCCGCGCGAGCGCTCGGTCAGCTGCCGGGTACCCAGGCCAACCGCCTTGTACAGCAGCTCGATCTGTCCGTCGCGCGGCACAGCGCGAAGGATGGACAGCGGCCGACGCAGCGGCAGATCCGGCCCGCAGCGCAGCTGCACGAACTGCCCGGGCCGGGCACGGCCGGCAATATCGGGCGCTGTCAGGCGCAGCAGGTAGTGGCCACCGGGCAGCGACTCGTTGGCCTCTACCCGAGCGTCCTGCAGAAGGATGGAGCCGACTTTGCCGGCCTCACCGGCCACGGCTGGTCGCTTCCATGCCGTACACCGGCCGACCGGCCAGCAAGGTGAGCGTGACCCGGCCACGCAGGCTTTGCCCCCATACCGGCGTGCATCGTCCAGCGCTGTGCCAGGTGTCGGCACCCACCTGCCAGGTTTGCTCGGCATCCACCACGCACAAATCGGCGGGCGCGCCGACCGTCAGCGTGCCACCCGCGCCGAGCACCGCGGCCGGGCCCCTGGTCAGCGCCGCCAGCGCACGCTCCAGGGGTAGCACGCCCGCCGCTACCAGCTGCAATGTCAACGGTAACAGCGCCTCGAAACCGGCCACGCCCGGCAGGCAGCGGGCAAACGGCTGGCGCTTGGCCTCGCCGTCGTGGGCTCGGTGATCGGAACACACCGCATCCAGCGTGCCATCGGCCAGTGCCTCGCGCAGCGCCGCCCGGTCGCCTGCATCGCGCAGCGGCGGGCGCAGATGAAACGCCGGATCGTAAGCGCCAATGTCCTGGTCGGTGTAGTGCAAATTCCAGATCACGGCGTCGGCCGTTACCGGCAAGCCAGCCGCCTTGGCCGAGCGCAGCAAGGACACGCCGGCGGCGCTGGACAACCCGTGCAGGTGCACGCGGGTATCGCAGGTGGTGGCCAGCGCCAGCGCCCGGGACAGGGCGACGACTTCGGCGGCCACCGGAATCCCGGTCAGACCCAGCACCACGGCGACCTCGCCCTCGTGCACACAGCCATCGACGGCAAGCTGCGGATCCTCGGCGTCCAGCACCACGGTCAGATCATGCCCACGCGCATACTCAAGCGCCCGACGCAGCACACGCGCGGTGATGGGCTGACCGCCCTGGCTCACCAACTGGCAGCCGGCGCGGCGCAACAAACCAAGCTCCGCCAGCCGCTCGCCGGCAAGACCCGCAGTAAGCGCACCCACCGGCGCCAGACGCAGCAGACCCAGGGCCAGCGCCCCATCGCGCAGGCGCCCGACCACAGCCGGATTGTCCAGACCCGCGTCGCACTGCGGTGGCACGGCCAGGCGGGTGATGCCGCCGGCCGCGGCGGCGCGCAGTTCGCGGCGAGCCAACGAATCCGGACTACCCACCTGGCCGGCAAGATCGACCAGGCCCGGCAGCAACCACTTGCCGCTGATGTCGATGACCTGCGCGGGGGCGTTATCGGGCGCCGCGCCCAGACCGATAATGCGCCCGTCGGCGACGTGCAGGTCCAGCTGCGCGTCGACACCGTTGGCCGGATCAAGCACCCGTCCGCCGCGCAGGGTGAGGCGACTGCTGTCAGGCATCGTCGGCGCCCCCCCGACCGACGGTCTGCGCCAATACCGCCATGCGGATGGCAATGCCGTTGGTCACCTGCGGCAGAATCAGCGAGCGCTCGCAGTCGGCTACCGACGAGGCGATCTCGACGCCCCGGTTGATTGGCCCCGGGTGCATTACCAGGGCATCCGGTCGCGCCACCGCCAGCGCGGTTTCGGTCAGGCCATACAGCTCGAAGTACTCGCGGTCGGACGGCACAAACCCACCGGCCATGCGCTCGCGCTGCAGGCGCAACATCAGCACTACGTCGACGTCCGCCAGGCCCTCACGCAGGTCATGGCAGACCCGTCCACCCAGGCAGGCCATGCGGTCGGGTACCAGCGTCGCCGGGCCCACCAGGCGGATGTCCTTTACCCCGAGCAGACGCAGGCCCACCAGCTGCGAGCGCGCCACCCGTGAGTGCAGCACGTCGCCGACGATGGCCACCTTGAGCGGGTCGAAACTGCCACGATGCTGCCGGATGGTGTACAGGTCCAGCAAGGCCTGCGTCGGGTGCGCATGACAGCCATCGCCGGCATTGACCACCGCCACCTGCGGCGCCACGTGGCGGGCGATCAGCTGCGCCGCGCCGCTGTCGGCGTGGCGCACCACAAAAGCGTCGGTCTGCATGGCCTGCAAATTGGCGATGGTGTCGAGCAGGCTCTCGCCCTTGGCGGTGGCTGAAGCCGACACGCTCAGGGTCACCACATCGGCTGACAGACGCTTGGCGGCGATCTCG